>PPDG01000539.1 GCA_002899795.1 Desulfobacteraceae bacterium
AAACATGGTTGTGACAGGGGTTCAAAATGGGTGAGCGCGATTCTGCGACAAACCGCAAAATACTGTCATTCTGAGCGAAGCGAAGAATCTCAGCCGAACTGGAAATTACGGGATTCTTCGTCGTCCCCGCCATTGCGGGACTCCTCAGAATGACAACTCAAAGCAGTGTTGTTGGATGGACGGTACTAGTTCATGGAATAATCAATGGGTGGAAGAAGGAAAGATGGAAATCAGTCCACTTCCGAGTCTTTCTTTCTTCTCGACTTCACACTTTGCTGAAGTCTAATACCGTGCTTTTTCATGAGATTCTGGAAATTCGTTCGCTGGAGACCGACTTTCTTGGCGGCCTGTGTCACGTTCCAATTATTCAGAGCCAGGGCATTAATAACGAAATTCTTTTCAACCTCACCAACCGCCCTCTGTCTGATCTCCTTCTTAATGCTCTTGAGTTCTTCATTGGTCGATGGAACGCGCTCAATCAGTTTCTCGACCTCATCTGTGAATGGAAGCTCCTTCAAGCTTATTAGCTCCTTGTCACAAAGAATGACGGCTCTCTCAATGGCATTTCTCAACTGCCTCACATTTCCAGGCCAGTCATATTGGGTCAACTTATTCACGGCATTGCTGTCAAAGCCTTTGATATTCTTTCCTAAACTGCGGTTAAACTGCTCCAGGAAATGATATGCGATGGGCAAAATATCCTCTTTTCTTTCTCTTAATGGCGGCATGGCAATGGGGTACACAAAAATCCTGTAATAGAAGTCTTCTCTGAAAGAGCCCTCGGAAACCATTTCCTTGAGATCCTGATTGGTGGCCAGGATAAGCCGAACGTCAACTGCTTGCGTGGTTGTGCTGCCGAGAGGCAAGAATTCGCGGCCTTCCAAGAAACGAAGAAGTTTGGCCTGTACTTCCACAGTGATATTGCCTATCTCATCTAAAAAAACGGTCCCCCCGTTCGCCACTTCGAAAATGCCGGGTTTGTCTCGATGCGCCCCAGTAAAAGCTCCTTTGGTGTGTCCAAATAGTTCACTCTCTAGCAAGGCAGCTGAAATGGTCCCACAGTCCACAGCAAAAAAAGACTTGTCTCTCCTTTTGCTGTTGGCATGTATTGCCCTGGCAATCAACTCCTTTCCTGTGCCACTTTCGCCCGAGATAAGAACCGTTGAATCTGTAGGTGCAACTTTCCTCACCATCTCGATCACTTTTTCTATCTTTGGACTGTCACCAATGAGTTGGTGAGAAACTGCCCGCAAATCTCCCTGTTGTTGCTTAAATCTTCGGTTTTGAAGTTGGATGGCTCTTTCAGCCACGGCTTGGCGGACAACGCCGCGGAGTTCCTCTGGCGTGAACGGTTTCGGCAAGTAGTCAAACGCCCCCATTTTCATCACCTCTACCGCGGAAGAGACGCTTGCGTAACCGGTGATCACGATAACCATGGTGTCGGGGTACGCCGCTTTCACCCTGCTGAGAACTTCCATGCCTCCCAAACTACTCATTTTCAAGTCAGTTATGATCACCTCAAACGGTTCAGCCTCCATCATCCCTAAGGCATCGTAGCCGTTTAAGGCATATGCAACTTCACATTCAATTTTAGACAATATCTTTATGCAATTCTGACAGATGGACAGTTCATCATCTATGACCAAGATTCGAGGGCTACGATCAATGGTCATCGTTGCCTCCCTGCTTGGTGAGCGGCAGTCTGATGGTAAAACGCGTCCCTTGCTCAAGTTTACTATCCACCTCTATTGTCCCACCATGCTGTTCAATGATGCCATGGGTTATGGCAAGTCCGAGACCGGTACCACTTTCCCTGGTGGTAAAAAAGGGATCAAAAATCTTACCAATATCTTCCTCTGAAATACCTTTGCCTGAGTCGCTGACCGTAAGTTCCACCCCGTCAGCGTCCGGAAAATAGCTGGTACCAACAGTGACTTTTCCTCCAGGGTCAGTCGCTTCAATTGCATTCAGTATCAAATTTATAAGAGCTTGCTCAATCTGGTCTTTATCCATGTTAATCGGTGGTAGATCCTCCGAGAGACTCTCCTCCACTGCCACGTCATTGAACGCCGCCTGTTTTCTGGTTAGGACCACGGATTCCGTGACAACTTTATTGAGATTATTCTTGGCCTTGACCGGCTCTGACTGCCGGGCAAAATCCAGCAGACTACTGACAATCTTGCGACAGCGCAGAGCTTCGTCCGCTATGATCTGCAATTCCTCGTAATTTGAATCCTCAGGGTCGGTCTCCTCTTGGATCAACATGGCGCTGGTTAGGATTGTTGTCAGTGGATTATTGATTTCATGGGCCACACCCGCTGCCAAGCGACCAATGGATGCCATCTTGTCGTATTGCATCATGCCCTTCTGAATACTGATATCCTTGGTGATGTCCCTTGCTATTTCAATCGCCCCAACTACCTCTCCATTATCAATGATAGGGTAGCAGGAAATTGAATAGTAGAGTTCCTTATTGTTCTTATCCAGGTGGATATGCGTTACTCGAAAGGGTTCGCCGGTTGCGACGGTTTGCACAAGTGGACAGGGGTGTTCCTCTCCGGAACATGGAGCACTTTCATGGTGCAAGATTTCATAGCAGTATCGGCCGATGGCATCCTTTCGTTCAATACCTAGTTTGTTTGCCAGAGTTTGATTGATGTCTAGAATTCGGTAATTAGTCGCCATAACTATAACGTCTTCCTGGATGAGTTCATTGATGAGGACATTATAAATCGCCCTTGTTTCCTGAAGTTTCCTTGTTGCTTTTTGCTCAATCCTGGAAGCGAGAGTAAATTCCCAAAAAAGCGTCGCAGTTTTGTGGTTGACGGCCCGAACCGTTTCTTTCTTCTTCAACAAGATGTCTTCGTACACATCTTGCTTGCCCGTTAGTTCTATTATTAGATCGACATCGTCTCTATCAAAAAAATCGTTATAGTCGTTGGTAACGAATAGACCTTTTTCTCTGGCCTTGACCAGGCCGGGAGCATCGTCTTTGGGGTCTGCCACTGCCACTACTTTGGGAGATATCTCTCGAAAAGTATGTTTTTCGATTGAATCCATCAAGACACGGCAGCGAGTACCTCCACCCACAACAGCAATGTTCATGTTGAATCTCCAAATTGAAAAGGTTAAATCCTGCGGGCTCGCTTAGCCTGGATGTTTCATGAATTGCTGTCGCGAGACCGCGAAGATGGGCGTGCCACCGGGCAACCGCAGGGTGTTGGTTCCGAGGCGTACCTGAACGGTACGTTGCAGGGGCCGACACCCGAGGACGCCAGGAAGGACGTCCATATCCGTGGTCGCAGCAAGTGATTCATGAAATATCCAGGCTCGCCCGGATCTAATATACTACCTTAATTGAGCGATAACGCTCAATTGAAAGTTATTTATTATTCTTTACTGGAAAGAAAATTAGGCTACGCACAAAAAAAGACCTACCTGTATGAGGTAGGTCCTTCGTTAACTTCTTGGCACCGCGAGACCTAATTACCGAAAACCTCTACAGCGGTGGTTCCCAGTTCTCCCAGATTCTTCACCACCGTGATCCCGGCCTTTTCCATGGCTTCAATTTTTGCCTGGGCCGTGCCGCTGGATCCACTGATGATTGCACCGGCGTGTCCCATTCGCCGACCAGGAGGCGCGGTGAGTCCGGCTACAAAACCAATGACCGGCTTGCTCACTGAATCTACGATGAATTCAGCCGCATCCTCCTCTGCCGACCCGCCAATCTCTCCAACCATCACTATCCCACTGGTGCCGGGATCTGCCTGGAACAGTTGCAAAGCATCAATGAAGTTCGTGCCAATGATAGGATCACCACCGATGCCTATACAGGTGCTCTGACCCACGCCATTCTTGGTCAACTGATCCACCACCTCGTAGGTCAGAGTGCCGCTGCGTGAGACAACCCCCACCGAACCCTCCCAGTGGATAGGTCCCGGCATTATCCCCACCTTACATTTGCCGGGTGAGATTATCCCGGGACAGTTGGGGCCAATGAGGCGCGAACCACTACTCTTGACCGCATGGTAACACTTCATCATATCCAGCACTGGTATGCCCTCGGTAATGGCCACAATCACTTCAATGGATGCAGCTGCCGCTTCCATAATGGCATCGGCTGCAAAACCTGGCGGTACAAAAATCATGGCGGCGTTGGCACCGGTCTCCTGCCTCGCCTGCTCTACTGTGTTGAATACTGGAATGCCATCCATTTCCTGTCCACCCTTGCCAGGGGTTACCCCAGCAACCACATTGGTTCCGTATTCAACACACTGACGGGTGTGGAACTGCCCCTCCTTGCCAGTGATCCCTTGAACCAGTAAACGCGTGTTCTCATCAACCAGTATGCTCATCTTATACCTCTCAGTTTCAAAGCTATCAGCTCGGGCGGGGATAAACCCCGCCCCTACTGCTTACTTCTTATGTTTACTGTTTTTTGCCCGCTGCCTGCTTGTCCCGAGCTTGTCGCGGGGCTGCTTCCTGCCAGCTGCCAGCTGCGCGTAGCGCACTGCGCTAAGCGCTTTTCGCGATCTCCGCCACCTTGGAGGCAGCGTCCCAAACGTCAGTTGCCACCTTGAGATCCAGGCCGGACTCATCAAGAATCCTGCGGCCTTCTTCCACGTTGGTACCTTCCATCCGGATCACAACTGGAACACCAATTCCCACCTTGTTGGCAGCTTCCACCACTCCCTGAGCCAGTATGTCACAGCGCAATATGCCACCAAAGATGTTGATCAAAACTCCCTTGACGTTTTTGTCGCTCAGGATAATGCGAAAGCCGTTTTCTACCATCTCGGCGCTGGCCCCGCCGCCCACATCGAGGAAATTGGCCGGCTCAGCTCCGGCCAGTTTGATGATGTCCATGGTGGCCATGGCCAAACCAGCGCCGTTGACCATGTTGCCGATGTTGCCATCAAGCTTGATGTAGTTCAGATTATACTTGGAAGCCTCTACCTCCATAGGATCCTCCTCGTCCAGATCACGGAAGTCCTGAATCTCTTTATGTCGGTAGAGTGCATTGTCGTCCACATTGATCTTGGCATCCAGGGCAATGAGTCGCTTGTCTTTGGTTATTATCAAAGGATTGATCTCCACCAGGGAGCAATCGTACTGCAGAAAAAGATTATAGAGCTTCGCCACCAGAGGGATGAACTGCTTTATCAGTTCTGGCTCCAGATTGAGTCCATAGGCCAGGGAGCGAGCCTGGAAACCTTGTAAACCATCTCCCGGCTTTACCTGTTGCCTGATAATTTTTTCAGGGGTGCTGGCGGCTACTTCTTCGATGTCCATACCCCCCGCCTCGCTCGCCATAAAGATCAGCCTGGCTGTAGCCCTGTCAGGTACCACTCCTAGGTAAAGCTCTTTGTCGATCTCAAGCCCTTCTTCCACCAGAACTTTGCGCACCAGTTTTCCCTCAGGACCGGTCTGGTGGGTGACAAGAGTCATGCCTAGAATCTCGCCAGCAACGCTCTCCACCTCTGGTATTGACTGGGCTAGTTTGACACCACCGCCCTTGCCACGACCTCCGGCATGAATCTGCGCCTTGACCACCACCGGCATGCTGGCCAATTCCTCGGCAATTTCCTTGGCCTCACGAACGCTGAAGGCCACTCTGCCCTGAGGTATTGGGATGTCAAACTTCTTAAATAATTCCTTTGCCTGATACTCGTGAATATTCATGGTTGCATTCTCCAATTCATCGGGTTAATGCTTCGTGCAGTCTATCTTTATCTATTGGCACTTTCCATTTTTTCGGTGGCCAACCATGAGCGAGACGGGCGAGACGGGATGCCGGGCAAGAGGGGATTCATTGGATTAATACAGATGAGTTCTCGCCTCGCTCGACCTCTCGTCTCGCTCGTCTCGCCCGCTTCATCTTTATGACAAAAAGAGAAGAGATTATCAAGGATATAGGTGAGAAAAGTTGGACTGTAAACGAAACAGTCAGTTGACCTGGACAGATCCATTTCCAATTGATTTTTACATGATTATTGGTTAGAATGGGACTCCGTGACGAAATGCACAAATGGAATAAAGAGATCGAGACAAATTTCACATTTTGCTTGACAACCAACACACTCCATACTAGAAAAAGTAGTCTTAGGGTGCAATGGATGGGCCTTGGCCATTTCTCATGGTCATTTGTGCAAGCACCAAATAGGACCCTCTTTTCTTGCCAAAGACCTGCCCTTAAGTCTCAATCTAGCTCATTGCAGGAGAAGCTATGAGTGCCAAAAAGAAGAAAAACGGAACCATTGGCTCAGTCTTGGTTGTGGGCGGTGGTATCGCCGGAATGCAATCCGCCTTGGATCTGGCAAACTCCGGCTTCTACGTTTACCTCTTAGAACAATCCCCTGCCATCGGCGGCGTAATGGCGCAGCTTGACAAGACCTTCCCCACCAACGAATGCGCCATGTGAATCATCTCGCCCAAACTGGTCGAGGTCGGCCGGCATCTGAACATCGAGGTGATCACCTACGCAGACGTGGTCAGCGTCAAAGGAAAAAGCGGCAATTTCAAAGTCAAAGTCAACAAGAGAGCCCGATACGTTGACCCGGAACTCTGTACCGCCTGCGGCATTTGTTACGTCAACTGTCCGGTGACCAATGAGCCATATCCTAAAGAAGTCCATGGAGAAGAATAGTTCCACCAAAGCGAATCGGGAGGTAGATTAGATGGCTGTTACCCAAAAAGCACTCCCTCTAACCGAGGAGCCTTTAGACTCAGAATTTCTCGACGGCGTGCTCCAGAAAAATGAATATGATACCGAAAACGTTATCATGATCTTGCAGGACATTACCGCAAGATACAACTACTTGCCCGAAGTGACCTTAACCTATGTAGCAAGAAAATTAAACATCCCCATATCCCACATTTTTAGCGTTGCCACCTTCTACAAGGCCTTCAGCTTGACCCCAAGGGGTAAATATATCATCAACGTCTGTACCGGTACGGCGTGTCATGTGCGGGGGGCAGAGAAGATCAAGGAAACCATTGAGGGAAGGCTTCATATACACGAGGGCGAAACCACCGAGGACCTCATGTTTACCTTGGATACCGTCAGGTGTCTTGGCTGCTGTGCCCTAGGCCCTGTGATTACGGTGAATGAGAAGTCCCACGGGGGATTGGACAGAAAGAAGACCGCCAGTCTCATAGAGCAGTACGAAAAAGATAGCTAACGAACCGAGGCTCTGAGGAAAATATTCCTCTCCAGGTTGAGGGTGTAATGAGTAGATTAGAGAACCAGAAAGCGCTGGAAGGCTGTAGAAAGAAGCTCCAGAAGCAACGCGATCCCAAGCGGCCTGTTATCTCCCTTTGCGCCGGTTCAGGCTGCGGCGCCTATGGAACAGACGAGGTCAAAGATGCTCTGGAGAAAGAGATTTCTCAAAACGGCCTCAAGGGGAAGGTGGAAGTAAAGGTTACAGGATGCCACGGGTTTTGCGAAAAAGGCCCGATCATGGTCATTCATCCCGAGGGAACCTTTTATTCCCAAGTCAAGGCAGAGGACGTCCCTGAGATAGTGGATGAGACCTTCGTTAAAAAAGAACTTGTTGAACGTCTCCTTTACAAAGATCCGGTATCGAAACAGAGGGTCGCCAAAGAGGCCGATGTCCCCTTCTACAGCCACCAGTACCGTCTCATATTTGGAAACAACGGCTTAATCGATCCCACCAACATTGATGACTACATTGCCATGGACGGCTATTCCGCCCTGGCGGCGGCCCTCTTCAACATGTCACCCGAAGAGATTATTGACACCATTAAAAAGTCCGGGCTTAGGGGACGTGGAGGAGGTGGATTCCCCACAGGGGTAAAATGGGACTCATGTCGCAAGGCCCACGAAGAGCCGAAATACGTCATGTGCAATGCCGATGAAGGCGATCCCGGGGCTTACATGGATCGAAGTCTCCTCGAGGGGAACCCCCACAGTGTCCTCGAGGGAATGATTATCGGGGCCTATGCCATAGGCTCTAATGAAGGTTTTATTTACGTCAGAAACGAATATCCCCTTGCTGTCAAAAACATAGATATCGCCATTAAACAGGCTGAGGATTATGGCCTTTTGGGTAAGAACATTCTTGGTTCCGGCTTTGACTTTAAAATCAAAATTAGCCGGGGCGGAGGGGCTTTTGTCTGTGGAGAGTCATCAGCCCTTATGCGTTCGTTGGCTGGTAAAGTAGGTAGGCCAAGAGCTAAGTATATCCATACTGTGGAAAAGGGCTATCGGGATCTGCCTTCCACCTTAAACAATGTTGAGACCTGGGCCAACGTTCCTTTGATTATCAACAAAGGTGCTGACTTCTATTCTTCAATAGGCACGGAAAAAAGCAAAGGAACCAAGATATTTTCCCTGGTGGGCAAGGTAAAAAACACCGGCCTGGTCGAAGTGCCCATGGGCACCTCTCTCCGGACAATCATATACGACATCGGCGGAGGCATACTCAAAAACAAGAAGTTCAAGGCCGTGCAGACAGGCGGGCCTTCTGGCGGTTGTGTCCCTGAGCAGCTTCTTGACCTTCCTGTGGACTTCGAAAAGCTCACCCAGGCTGGGGCCATGATGGGTTCGGGAGGCATGATCGTCATGGACCAGGACAACTGCATGGTGGACGTCGCCAGGTATTTCCTAGAATTTCTCCAGGAGGAGTCTTGCGGCCAATGCGTTCCCTGCAGGGAGGGCATCACCAGGCTCTTTGAAATACTTACCAATATATGTGCAGGCGAGGGAAAAGATGGTGATATAGAGTTGCTGGAGGAACTCGCCAACACGGTTCACAACCTATCTCTTTGCGCCCTGGGTGGCACCGCCGCCAACCCCGTCTTAACAACCTTGTTGTATTTCAAGGACGAATACTTGGACCACATTTACGATAAGAAGTGCCGGGCAGGAGTTTGCAAAGGGCTCTTCTACTACGAGATTGACGAAGAGAAATGTAACGGCTGCCACGTCTGCTTCAGAAAGTGTCCCCAGGAAGCCGTTTCCGGCGAAAAGAAAGAGCCCCATACCATAGACCAGGAAAAATGCATCCACTGCACTATCTGTTACGAGTCGTGCAAGTTTGACGCCATAGTCATAAAATGACCAGTTTGTAACAAGGAATGAAAAATGGTGACCTTTATTCTTAATGGTAGGGAAGTCAAGGCAGAAGAGGGGACAACTATCCTGCAAGTTGCAGAAGCTAACAATATTTACATACCTACCCTCTGTAACCATAAGGCTCTTGAACCGGCCGGATTATGCCGTCTGTGCACGGTGGAGCTTTTTGACGGACGACGGAAAAGATTTGTGACCTCATGTAACTACCCGGTCTGGACGGGCATGGAGGTCAACACTGACTCCGAAGAGGTCATCCGTCACCGCAAGATGCTCATTGAGTTGCTCTTGGCCCGCTGCCCCAACAACGACTACGTCAATCAGCTAGCGGAGCAGTTCGAAGTCGATGCCCCTCGGTTCAAACTGGACGACGACGACTGCATCCTTTGCGGACTATGCGTGCGGGTGTGCGAGAGGATAGGTGCCAATGCAATAGACTTTTCTGGCCGTGGTACCGAAATGGAGGTGGCGACGCCATTTGAGACTTTAGCAGAAGCATGCGTGGCCTGCGGTGCCTGCGATTTTATTTGCCCCACCGGCCACATCAAACTCTCCGAAATTACCGACAAAGAGATAAGACCGATATTGTCAGAGTACAATGCTGGCTTGACCGGGCGCAAGCCCGTCTATGTCCCCTATGCTCAGGCAGTACCCAACATACCTGCCATTGATAGATCCAAGTGCGCCCATTTCCTTACTGGTGGGTGCAAGATCTGCGCGGATTTCTGCCCCACAGGTGCAATCGACCACTCTCAAGTGGACGAAGAGGTGGAAATCGAGGTGGGCGCCATTGTCTTGGCCACCGGTTTCAGGCCATTCGATCCCACTCAGTATGACGACTATGGCTATGCCAAGCATCCCAACGTGGTAACCTCGGTGGAGTTCGAGCGCATTCTTTCTTCCTCCGGACCTTGGCATGGGCATCTGGTGCGGCCTTCAGACGAGAAGGAGCCAAAGAAGATTGCCTGGCTCCAGTGCGTGGGCTCCCGTGACATCAACCACTGTGACAACGGCTATTGTTCCGGCGTCTGCTGTATGTACGCGGTCAAAGAAGCGATGATCGCCAAAGAGCATGCCAAAGATGGTCTGGACACCGCCATCTTCTACATGGACATGAGGACCTTCGGCAAGGAATTCGAGCAGTATTATAACCGCGCTCAAGAAGACGGAGTCCGTTTTGTGCGCTCGCGTATCCACAGTGTGGATCCCGTACCGGCTACCGACAACCTGGTCTTAGGCTATGTGAATGAAGAGGGTGAAGCAGTTAGTGAAGAGTTCGATATGGTGGTGCTCTCCGTGGGCATGGAGGCTCCCCCTGGGGTTATAGAACTGGCGTAAAAAGTGGGCGTGGACCTCAACCACTATAATTTCGCCGCCACCAGTAGTTTCAACCCAGTTGAAACCTCCAAGCCAGGCATCTACGCCTGTGGTCTCTTGCAGGGACCAAAGGACATCCCGCTCTCGGTAATGGAAGCATCGGCGGCAGCAGGTGCCGCGGCCAGCCGACTTGCCGGCTCACGCCACACTCTAATTAAGGAGAAAACCTTCCCCGAGGAGCGTGATGTCAGTGCTGAAGAGCCTCGCATCGGTGTCTTCGTCTGTCACTGCGGGGTCAACATCAGTAGTGTGGTCCGGGTCCCTGAAGTGGTTGAATACGCCAAAACTCTTCCCAACGTGGTTTTTGTCCAGGACAACCTTTTCTCCTGCTCCACAGACGCCCAGGCTCAACTGGTAGATATCATCAAGCAGCAAGATCTCAACCGGGTGGTCATATCCGCCTGCTCGCCACGCACCCATGAGCCCCTCTTTCAGGAAACCCTGCGGAATAGCAGCCTGAACAAGTATCTCTTTGAGCAGGCCAACATCCGGGATCAATGTTCCTGGGTGCATGCCGGCGACCGCGACGCTGCCACCAACAAAGCCAAAGACTTGGTTCGGATGGCAGTTGCCCGGGCAGCACTCATCGAACCCCTGCCCCTACCCTCAGTGACGGTAAATCCGGCGGCCATGGTGATTGGCGGTGGTGTGGCCGGAATGACCTGTGCTCGTACTTTAGCCCAGCAGGGCTTCAAGGCACACATCGTGGAGAAAAGTGACAGTTTGGGCGGTCAAGCTTTAAATCTGAAGAAAACCTGGAAAGGTGAAAACATCCCAAAATTTCTTAAGAATCTTGTCAATGACATCAACCGCGACAAAAACATTGAGGTTCACCTGAATGGTCAGGTCAAAGAAACCTCCGGCTTCCTTGGCAACTTTAAGACCACAATCAGCATCAATGGCGACGAGAACATCCGCGAAATCGAACACGGTGTTACCATCCTCGCCAGCGGAGCCCACCCCATAAAGCCCGATGAGTACTTTTACGGTAAGAGTGATCGAGTTTTCCGCTGGCACGAACTAGATGAGGCCTGGGACACCGACCTGGTAAAAAATGGTACCAGCGCCGTCTTTATTCAGTGTGTGGGCTCACGAGAGCCGCAAAGGCCACACTGCAGCAAGATCTGTTGCACCTTCTCGGTACAGAAGGCGTTGGAACTGAAGGAACGCAATCCTGAGATGGACGTCTATATTATCTATCGGGATCTCCGCACCTACGGCGAGAGAGAGGATCTGTACAAAGAAGCCCGAGCCAAAGGTGTTATTTTCATCCGTTTCAACCCAGAGAACAAACCGGTGGTTGAAGAGACCGAAGAGGGCGGCCTCAAGGTCACAGTGGTGGATCACGTTCTCCAGCGGCCCATCAGCCTTACGCCTGACTTTATTACCTTGGCCAGCGCCATCGAGACCCGCGGATTGGATGAGTTGGCTCAGATGTTCAAGGTCCCTGTTAGTCAGGACGGCTTCTTCATGGAAGTCCACATGAAGTTGCGACCCGTTGACTTTGCCACTGACGGTATCTTCGTTTGCGGCCTGGCTCATTATCCCAAACCAATAGACGAGAGCATCGCCCAGGCTCAGGCGGCCGCTGCTCGTGCCGCCACTATCCTGGCCCAGAAAAAAATCGAGGTGGAGGGTGTGGTTTCCACCGTGGATCAGAGCCTCTGTCGAGGTTGTGGCGAATGCGTCGAGGCCTGCCCGTACGGCGCCCCTGAACTTGTGGAGATCACTGAGGGGGTCCAAGTATCCCAGATTCAAGAAGCGCTTTGCAAGGGGTGTGGCGCTTGTGCCGTGGCCTGCCCAACCGGAGCCGCCGCTATACGCCACTTCACCGACCATGAAGTGCTCACCATGGTTGAGGCTGCCCTGTGCGAATGATGTCGTCCTGAAGCGGTCAAGAAATGAGAAGACGCTGAGTTGATTTAAGTGTAGTTGAAAATTCGAATATCTAAATTCGAAATTCGAAACAATATCAAATTTTCAAAATTCAAATGACCGAAACCTTTTCTCCTGAGTGTGATATTCCCTGTTTTGAACATTAGGGAATTTGGATTTCGGATTTGTTTCGGATTTCGTGCTTCGGATTTCGGATTTATTTTCCTTAGTGACGTGTCACAAATAGAAGCTAGCTGCAAAGGAAAAATGTCCATGGCTGCTGAGTTTGAACCGAAAATTATCGCCTTTTGCTGTAACTGGTGCGCCTATGCCGGCGCAGATCTAGCCGGTGTTAGTAGGATGCAGTATCCGCACAATATCCGGGTGATTCGGGTAATGTGTTCGAGCCGGATCTCTCCGGACTTCGTCCTCAAGGCCCTTCAGAAGGGGGCCGACGGGGTTCTGGTAAGCGGCTGACACATCGGCGACTGCCATTACCTGGATGGTAATGAAAAAGCCAAAAGGATCATCGACATGACCCGTGAACTGCTGGACCTCATGGGTATTGACACCGAACGTCTGGCCTTGGAATGGGTTTCATCTGCAGAGGCTGCCCGTTTTGCTGAAATCGTTACTTCTTTTACCCAGAAAATAAAGGACCTGGGGAAAAATCCCCTGGGAGAAGCCGCATGACCATTGAAGACGCTGCCCAAGCCACTCAAACTTACTATTGTCTGGACTGCGGAGTATGCACTGGAAGTTGTCCGGTGTCCAGGGTGTCGCCAAGCTTCTCCCCGCGCATCATTGTGGAAAAGGCCCTGCTGGGTCTTGGCGACGAGCTACTCAAGGACCGCGAACTTTGGTCCTGCCTCACCTGTAGCCGCTGCTTCGAGCGCTGCCCCTCAAGTATTGATTTTCCGGAATTTATGCGCCTCATTAGGGAACAGGCCCTGAAACTCGGGACCCAACCGGCCTATTCCCATCACGGTATGCTCCAGACCATCATGGAGCTCCAGACCCAGGGGATTAACCAGCGGAAAACCGATTGGGCCAGAGAAGCAGGTAAGGTGGCGGAAAAAGGTGACACCTTTTTCTTTGTGGGCTGCATGCCCTATT
>PPDG01000472.1 GCA_002899795.1 Desulfobacteraceae bacterium
CAGGTCCCCACAATACAATTTGAGAACTTCATGTATGACGGGAAAGGCCAACTCCGACCAAGGAATATCATCCGGCCGATAGAGCTTGACCTCGAGGCTTTCGCTGCCGGCCTGATAATCATGATTCGTCAGCTGAGCGCGAAATATGAAGTAGACCTGATTGATGAACGGAAGGTTCAATAAGGCATAAGGTCTCAAGTCTTCAACCCTTGCCACAGCCTCCTCAAAAGCTTCACGTTTGGCACAGTCTGAGACCGTTTCACCATTTTCCAGGTAGCCGGCAGGCAAGGTCCATTTTCCGAAACGGGGTTCAATGGCCCGGCGGCAGAGAAGAATCTTGCCATTGGATTCGGGTATGGAGCCAACGACCATTTTCGGATTGCTGTAATGGACACTTTCACAGGCAGTGCAGACAAAGCGAGGTCGGTCATCGCCCTGAGGTATTTGTGATACTAATTGTTCACCACAATTACTGCAGTAGTTCATAAGTAAAACCTTACGCATCGATTTGAAAAGCCGAAAACCTCTTCCAGTATTTCCGTTTTCGTTTTATCTCAGTATCACTCAAAGCGGTTCCTTATTTCTGCCTTTGCCATTTTCCCTGCGCCACAAGCGATAAAGTAAAACACGGTGGCCGTTTTGAGTCTCCGATCTCTCTAAGAAAACGCTTTCATCTTTTGCAGCTTCCGTACAGAGCACGGCGTTTGCCTCGTGGAGCTGCTCAGAAAGGGGTAAATTACTCATAACCTTAACTGAATAGTATCTTTCATCGCTTTTTTTAATTTCCATAGTAGAATTCCTTCTCAGGTGGCGATTTTGCCAAGCAAAATTTCCACCACCCGTCTCGACCTTATGCAAGCTTACTCACATAAGTTAATGTATGGTCACGGCATGTTTCTTGAGATCCTCTAGAGAAACATACTTAAGGGTAGCCTCATGCGTTGCTGACAGAACCACAGGCGGCGCTACTCCAGCATCTAACGCCTCTTTCCAACGGGAAACGCACAGACACCACCTGTCCCCCGGCTTCAGACCGGGAAAACCTTGGTGGGGAGCTGGACTCATCAAGTCGTTCCCCCGCGATCTAGTAAACTCAAGGAAAACTTTTGTTACTTCGGCGCAGACCACATGCGTTCCAGTATCTGCTGGCCCTGTTTCACAAGCCCCGTTCCGGTAAAAGCCAGTCATGGGAGATGTACAACAGGTCTTAAGATTTTCCCCGAGAACGTTCTTCGCATTTGCCATAGAAATATCCTCCTCAGATTTTCGCATTGAATGTTCTTACCTATGAGCAATCTAGAACTTCCCTTCCGCATGAGCTGAACCATCCGTAGTAGCGAAAACCGGCGGGTCATCTGGGTGTTCCTCAAAGGCCGCTTCCAAGACCTCCGACATGGCTCGCACCAGCTTGAACCTCATCGATTTCCGTACTGACTCAGGTATATCTGCAAGGTCCTTCTCGTTGCTGTGTGGCAGCATGACCTCACCAATGCCAGCCCGATGCGCAGCCAGGACCTTCTCTTTGATGCCTCCAACGGGGAGTACATCCCCACGCAAGGTGATCTCTCCGGTCATGGCCAGGTCCTTGCGCACCTCTCTACCAGTCGCCAGAGAGGCGAGGGTCACCAACATGGTGACACCGGCTGAGGGGCCATCTTTGGGTATAGCACCGGCTGGCACATGGATATGAACATCCGTTCCGTTTAAGAACGTGCCGTTAATTCCAAGTTCCCCTGCATGAGATCGGACATAGGTAATGGCAGCGGTGGCGGACTCTTTCATCACATCACCCAGTTGACCTGTAAGAGTGAGACCACCTTTACCTGGCATCTGGGCTGCCTCTATGAATATGAGATCCCCACCGACCGGAGTCCAGGCGAGACCAGTCGCTAATCCAGGTCCCCACATCCGCGCAGCCATATCCGGGATAAATCTCACCGGGCCAAGGAGGTTTTTCAGATCTTCTTCCTGAACGCGCATTGACAACACTCCCCCAGAAGCCACTTCCTTGGCCACGCCGCGGCAGACCGCGGCAATTTCTCGTTCCAGATTGCGAACTCCCGCCTCACGAGTGTAGGATCGTACGATTGTACGGATGGCATCGTCAGTTAACTGAAGGGAGTCATCCGTCAAGCCGTGGGCTTCGAGTTGGTTGGGAAGAAGATGACGTTTGGCGATCATCACCTTTTCCTCTTCGATGTACCCC
>PPDG01000282.1 GCA_002899795.1 Desulfobacteraceae bacterium
CTCTGCATAGCCAGTACTGTTAGATTTTGCCTCGCCTTACTCGTCAGTATAAGATTTAAGAATATGGTCCTGCTGTACACGAATTAAGCGGGTTTTTGATAGAATAAGACTCTTTTATAAAGCAATGGCTACAGAAACCAAGAAAAAATTTCGCTTGAGCCTGTCGGGGAGCATACTCCTTGGCTTTGTGCTGGGGATTCTCTGCGGCCTTTTCTTTGGTGAATATTGCGCCGGGCTGAAGATATTAGGCGACGCTTTTATCAAACTCCTGCAGATGTCGATATTGCCCTATATCGTGATATCGCTCATTGTCGGCATCGGTCGTCTGTCTTACCAAGAGGCGAAAGTACTGGCAATCAAGGCAGGTTCTTTGCTCCTTGTGTTCTGGGGTATTGCCCTTGCCGTAATCTTCTTGATGCCCCTGGCATTTCCCAGTGTGGAAACCGCCTCCTTTTTCAGCACCAGCCTAATAAAAGCAAAAGAGCAGGTAGACTTTCTCGAACTATTCATCCCCTCGAATCCATTCAGTTCCCTGGCAAATGACGTCATCCCTGCCAGTGTTTTGTTCAGTATTGCAGTGGGCATCGGCCTGATCGGCATCAAAGAAAAACACAACCTCATCGATGATCTTGCCATCCTGGCAACAGCGCTCAGTCGGGTAGCCAACTTTGTGGTCTACCTGACACCCATCGGTGTGTTCGCCATCGCCGCCAGTGCAGCCGGCACCATGACCCTGGAAGAGATTGGTCGCTTGCAGGTCTATTTCGCCACCTTCATCGTGGCGGTAATGATTTTGACCTTCTGGATATTGCCCATGCTGGTCGCGTCCCTGACCCCTTTTACCTACAAAGATATCGTTGGAACATCCAAAGACGCCCTTGTTACCGGTTTTGCCACCGGCAAGCTCTTTATCATCCTGCCCATCTTGATTCAAAACTGTAATGATTTGTTTGAACAGTACAAGCAGGAACACAAGGATACCGCTTCATTCGTGGATATCATTGTTCCCGTTTCCTTCAATTTTCCCACGACCGGAAAACTCCTTACCTTACTGTTTATCCTCTTTTGTGCCTGGTTCACCGGTAACGCCGTGTCAGTAACTGCTTACCCGTATTTGTCGTTCATTGGGGTCTCCAGCCTCTTTGCCAGTACAGACATGGCTATTCCTTTCCTGCTTGACAGCATGCAGATACCCTCTGACCTCTATCAACTCTTCATCCTCACGGGAATTGTCAACAGGCGTTTTGCCACCTTACTGGCCGGCATGAATCTGCTCACCTTTACCTTACTGGCCACCTGTGTCATTACCGGTTTGCTATCCATAAACTGGAGAAGACTTTTCCGTTTTGCTCTGCTAAGCGTAATAATCACAGTGGGAGTGGTAGGTGGCACCCGCTTCGTTTTGAGCTTTTCTGCTACAGATGCCTATAGCAAAGACAAAGTGCTCGCCAGTATGCACCTGTTGAATGACCCGGTGGAGGTAGTGGTTCATAAAACGGCACCGTCTCATTTCGGTGTTGTTGATAAAGAAAAATCACATCTCAAGAGAATACTTGAGCGTGGCGTATTACGCGTGGGATACAACCCGGACAGGCTGCCGTTCACCTTTTTTAACAATGCAGGCGAACTGGTGGGCTTCGACGTTGAGATGGCCCACAGACTGGCCAAGGAACTCGGGGTCTCTCTCGAGTTTATTCCCTTTGAGGTTGATACCATGGCTCAACAGCTCAATGGTGGTCACTTCGATATCATCATGGCTGGTGTTCCCATGTATACCCCGCGGTTGGAGACGATGAGCTTTTCAGCTCCTTATCTGAATGTAACCTTTGCTTTTGTTGTCAAGGATAACCGCAGAGAAGAATTTGCCACGGTAGAAAAAATCATGGGCACCCGTGGTCGTGGTTTGACATTCGGGGTTAGAGGAGGGTACGAATACTACTCCAACAGAGCCAAAGAAACTTTACCTCTCGCCAAGGTGGTCCAGCTCGAATCTTATCGTGACTTTTTCGAAGATAATACGGGTAAGGTGGACGCCCTGGTGACCAGCGCCGAAGTCGGTTCTGCCTGGACACTGTTGTATCCTGAGTACCAGGTGGTGGTTCCCAAACCAGTACTATCATTTTTGCCATTGCGCTATCCGATGGCTCATGGCGACCCTGACATGGTAGCTTTTCTGAACCACTGGATTGACCTGAAAAGGAA
>PPDG01000261.1 GCA_002899795.1 Desulfobacteraceae bacterium
CGTAACGTGAGGCAATACAGCGTGATTCGTTCATCAAACGAAAATAGATTTCCTTCATGGTGTCGAGCGCTATCCGTTGAAGCCGCAAAAATCGTTAATTACTTAATTAGTCGATTAGTGAATTAGTTAAATCGTAAATGGTAAACCCTTCGACAGGCTCAGGGCAGGCGGTGAACAGTAAGAGACATTATACGTTATACGTTACAGATTTCTTTCTGATCTCTGTCCTCTGTCCTCCGTCTTCTGCCTTCCGTCTTCTGTCCTCTGACATCTGATCTCTGACCTCTGATTACTGCCGGCTGTCTTCTGCCCTCTGTCCTCTGTCTTCTGCCTTCTGTCCTGCGCTAATGTAGTCGATATTTATCCCGTAGCAGTCTCTGAAATCTGGGGAGGTATATGAGATCAAAAGTCTCTTCTTTTGCCGGGAAAAGGTGTAGGGCCTGCTTTTTCACTCCTGCCACCATCGCCTGAGCCTCTTCCAGTGACAATTTCGTCTGGGCGAGATAGGCCAGAGAGAAGTCCACCAAAAACCTCAAGGTTCTTACACGGCGTTCTTCCTCTTCAATCTCTTTCCTCTCAGGTTGTTTTTTACCTTGCTTCACCAAACTGATCTCCGACTTTCAGTCCCTTTTCGGACACAAAGGCGGAGGCCTCCACCTTACCTCCGGATTCCGAACGAACCTTTCCGACAGTGAGTTTCCCGCCCTCAACAGCAACCTGAACACCGTCAGGATCTGCTTGCACCACCGTTCCCGGGGTTTCTGTCGTGGGTTCTCCCAGCAGCCTGGCATCGTAAAAGCGGATCTTCTCTCCCTGCCAGAAACTATACGCTCCGGGCTGCGGATCACAGCCCCGCACCAAATTGTGTATGTCCTGCCCAGCCTTTTTCCAATCAATGGCGGCCACACGGTCGCTACAGGGTGGCTCGTAAGTGGCTCCTTCTTCCGGCTGTGGAAACTTCGGGGCTTTGCCTTCCTTGATTAACTCTACGGATTCGAGAATGGCATCAACCCCCATGGGAAAAAGATAGTTGAAGTAGAGGGATCCGGTCGTGTCATCTGGCCCAACCTCAATCTCCTTCTGAAGCAAAATGGGTCCCGTGTCAATACCACCGTCCGGCCAGAAAATGGTCAAGCCTGTCTTTTTTCTCCCCTTTATAACCGCCCAGTTTATGGCGCTAGCACCTCTGTGGAGGGGAAGAAGAGAAGGATGGTAACAAATGCTGCCCAAAGAGGGCAGCTGAAAAAACTGTTCCGGGATAATATCAGTGACAAAAGCCAAAATAGTCAGATCTGGCTCGAGCTCCTGGTACTCTGCGAAAACCTGATCATCTTTATAGGTCGATGGTTGAAAAACCGGAATATCTTTAGCAACCGCTGCTTCCTTAAGTGGATCCTGTCGACTCCCCCTGTCCGGCGGGGCATAGACCGCCACCACCTGTTCATCTCTTTCCATCAAGTTCTCCAGTACCTTGGCGCCGAAGGCAGCTTGCCCAATCAACACTATCCGCATTGTACACCTCCTAACTGGTCATTTTTGATTTTAGATTTAAGATTGAGACAACAAGAAACTGAAAGTTTCCGCAATCTGAAATTTGGGATTGCGGTTTTTAAATTTCGAATTTCGAATTTCTAAACTTCAACCCTATGCTCTATGCTCCTGAATGGTGCCGAGAGACTCTTTGGCTTGTCAAGTAGATTTTTCACCCTCTTTCCCGGAAGGAGCCCGAAACCCTATGAGCCCTCGCTTCCCCAGATCCCGCAGAAATCCAGTCATGGCGACTTCCGCTTCTCGCCGGTTCAGTTTGTATCGACGGCATACAAAGTCTACCAGATCGCGAACTGCACGTTTCCCGTCCAGGAGAGACCAAGTCAGGCTACCCATCTCATCCAGTTGCAGCTTTCTGCTAAGCGTTTCCTCTGACCGCAGTCCCAATCTTGTGGCCAGACTTAGCAGCCATGGCCGCACAGTAAGAGTATAGGTAAGCACGACCTCACCGCTATCCAATTTTTCTTCTGAGACCTCTAGACTCTTAACCGGGCGATAAGCGAGAGACTCTGACCGGCTGGAAGGACCCTTGGAAAAGTCGTCCTTTGACGGTTTCCTCCGTTTAAACCATCTCATAATTGGAGCAAACTTCCTCAAGCATCTGTTCATTAAGGGGCTTCAGGCCACGTGCCGCTACCCCGAGAATCTGGTTTCGAGAGGCCAGATGCCAGAGGCGCACCCAGATGTGAGGTTTCTTTCTGGTCATCCGAGCCCAGAGCCTGTTTGCAGCGGCGATTGACCCTTTGCTTTGTCCTTGCAGGGCCGGTTTTCCATCGTAATTATACTCTCTCATATTTGCTGCATGGCACCAGTTTAGTTCCTTACATTTTTTATTAAACCAAGGCAACAGATCGCCACCCTTCAAGAGAAGGTCTGCCGGACCCCAGCGATTCAAATGGAGGTGTTCCTTTTTATGCTGAAATTCTAGTTGATAGTGGCCCGGGTGAAAGCGATGGCGTACAAGTACGAACCGTTGCGGTATAAGGGCACGCAAGCCAAATAAAGCCCAGGGCAGCATGCCGTCCTCGCTGTGGTCCCTAAAGGAATGCAGGATCTCCAGCTGTATGCGGGAATCATCTCCACGTTGCTTCTGGTAAAATTGAAGGAGGATGGCCTTCTGGCACTCCGAGCAATATAAAATAGCCCCCTTGCCGCTTACCTCAGTGCTTTGCCATACAAAGGATTGGACCTCAAAATTGCGCAAAGCTTGCTGCCAGTCATGTGGTAATGGGATTTCCTGAAAATCCACTCCGGGAGTGGAGGTCGAAAGCCGAGACAATTTTTTCAGATGAGTCTTGAAAGAGAATAGACCTTTTATTTGCTGCCATTTCAACTCCAGAACCGGGCCCACCTCATCGTCTAGCTGGAGATACGACGTTGCCAGCGAACTCACCTCCCATTGGGATGGCACTCGCAAGCTAAGCCCGTTCCAGGCCACTGTTTTCCATGACTCCAACCTCCCGCTATCCATTGGACCCATGCCCTTCGTTGATTAGAGAATTAGGGAATTAGTTAAATCGTAAATGGTAAACCCTTCGACAGGCTCAGGGCAGGCGGTGAACAGTAAGAGATGTTATACGTTATACGTTATACGTTATACGTTATACGTTATACGTTACAGGTTGCTTTCTGTCCTCTGTCCTCTGTCCTCTGTCCTCTGACTTCTGATCTCTGACCTCTTTGACTAATTTTCTAATTCTCTAATTTTCTAATTCCCTCATTCTCTAATTGACCAATTGACTACTCGCCAACCGCTGTGTTGCAATTTCTACATTTATCCCCTTCGGACCAGGAAGCGCAAGTGGAAAGTAAACTTTTATCACTCTTAAGAGCTGTGTGAATGGCACAGGCATTGCAAATGAATCCGTTGATAATTTACGTGTTGCCAAATAATCCAGACGTTTGCTAGTATTGCCGCCTGATCAACTCATAGGCATCCAGGTTTTTAGCAATGACAAAAGAAATTATTTTCCCGGTCTCGAATGCGTATAAAACTCGATACCTCATTCTGCCCAGCCTAGAAGATCGACTGCACCGAATCGTGGTAGGCTGGGATCAGAACGGACCTTGCGATCTCAGCGTCTTCTGGGCCGAATTGGCCACCGGATTCATTGACCTTTTGGTGGTCGGGGGTGAAATTGGTTTGCGTATTTTGGCCAATTCGGAAGAAACTGTTCCATTCAGCACGGAAGAAATAGACCTGCCTCCAGGTTGGATGGTAAGCCATATATCTCTGGAGCCCCGTGATTTACCTCCTGACGTCTTAAAGATCGTCAACACCTTCTTTTACGATGTTGGAGTGGACACCTCAAGAAAGGAAAAAAAGGAAAAGGTCCGTCTTCTCTCTGACATTCACAAGAGTGACGAAGTCTGGCTCATTCTGAGTAAAGATCAGAAACAGCGTCGGGTAATTGGCTGGTCAAAAGAGGGATCGGCCCAGGTTAATATCTTCTGGGCAAGGTTCGCTGACGATCAAGTATCGGTTTGTGTGGCTGGAGGCAGTGAAGGAGTTCGGATTATTACTACTGAACAGCCGGAAGGGGAAGTAGTAACATACGACAAGAACCGTCCCCCCGGAATTGGCGCACCATATCTCAGGATTAACTACGGCGCCTTGCCCGACAATGTCAAAGAGGACATCGGGCCCGAACCTGAGATTGAACCGGAAGACGATGAGGATTACGCCAAGACCCCGCCCCCCGATCTCGATCTCGACTAAACTCATTGTTTCGGATTTGGGGGCCTTGCCATCTTTGCCCTAGCACTCGTGGACAGCCTATCAAGTTCTAATCAAAGTGTGCAGGTATACAGTATAAGTTCCAGCATTCTGCAATCTAAAAGCTCAAATCGAAAATCCGCAATCCGCAATCTAAAATCTAAAATCCAATTTCTGCTTTCCTTGACAGCAGAAATCTCATTCTTAATATAATTGTGAATAGTCGAGGTTATTATAGCTATGGCGGATACCAGAAAATACCACGTCAGATGCAGCAGTTGCGGCGCAGCAAACAAATTACCATCTTCAAGACTTGGACAGAGCCCGACCTGCGGCAAATGCAAGCAACAACTCTTCTCTGAGAGTTCTCCGATTCGGAGTGGAGCAATCGTCGTACCCTGTAAGCAATGCCAGACAAGCAATAAGATTCCACTCAAAAAGATTGACGATCAGCCGCTGTGCGGCAAATGCAAATCACCAATCTCTATAAATCTCGCTACCCAACCTAGCCTCCTGATCCTGACGGATCAGAATTTCACTGAAAGCGTACTCCGCTCACCGGTACCTTTCCTCGTCAATTTCTACTCACCGAGCTGTGGCCCCTGTAAGCTCCTAAGCCCTACCATCAATAAAATAGCTAAGGATTATGAGGGTCGACTGAAAGTGGGCAGCTTCAATGTTGATATCAATCAATATATACCCTCCTTATACCGAGTAGGCGGGACCCCTACCCTACTGCTGTTTCAGGCCAGCAAGGAACTGGGGCGACTCGAAGGTTACCAGCCCTCAGACACGATCACTCAGTGGATTAGCCCACACGCGTGGTAAAGGCATGGGGCATAGGGCAGAGGGCAGCTAGCAGCAGTGCTCAGCTCTCATCGAGCTTCGCGTCATGTGCCTTCGGCGTCATTGGGTCAATACGCTGCGCTGTCATTTGTTGTAAGAGGTAGGGGGCAGGATAGGTTGAGTAGAGAATTGGAAAATTAGTCAAAAAGTCAGGGATCAGACGTCAGGAGTCGGGGGTCAGAAGACAGACGACAGAGGACAGAGATCAGAAAGAAATCTGTAACGTATAACGTCTCTTACTGTTCACCGCCTGCCCTGAGCCTGTCGAAGGGTTTACCATTTACGATTTAACTAATTCTCTAATCAACTAATTAACGATTTCTACAACTAGTACACCAGTTTACCGAGGGATTTGAGAATGAGTGTCACTCCCATGGCGAACATACCGGTAAGCCCCATACCGCAGGAGAACCCCGCCAGGAGAACCGGTGCATATTGGCGCCACATGGTACCGTAACGCTTGAGGAAAAAGAAACGCCCCAAGAGCGCCCCTATCACCTCCAGAATCAGGCCATGGGGAGTGGACTGGCCCAGGCCGCGAACCACCCCGTACACAAGCATTATAGGTAGGCCAAAAAGGAAGAGCACCATATAGGTAACCAGACCAAAACCCAAGCCGCTTAACACGTAACTGCCTTTCAGCGCCTGGAAGAAAAGGGAATTCCCTTCCAGGGTAGAGGTCTGCATCAGCAGGGTGTTTAAGGCCTGAAGATGCCAAAGCTCTTGGGCAAAAGGATAGCTACTAGAGGGTATGGGCGCCAAGCGCCAGATGAACTGGGAGAATAGAAGACTTGCCACCATAACAACCGGAAACACCACAATCTCTGCTTTGATGATACCCCGGATGCTGGTGCCGGTGAGCTCAATCGTTCGAAACTGCACCGTAGCCTCACCGTAGTTATGGATGGGAATGGGAGCATACCAGATCTCAATCCCCTGGTAGCCAAAGAATTTCGCTCCCGCAATGAAGCTAGCCTCTCGCACCATGGGCAGGCTGACGAACTGCCCGGCGATGCCCTCCATACGGGCAGTGATATAGGAGATGACAGGGGTGTAGATGAACCCGTAGCCAATGAAAAAGATCCAGGGGAAGTTGGGCACCAGCCAGACACAGAGCCCGGTATAGGCCAGGGTGGAAAACACATAGATGCCTATGGAGATCCAGAAATTGAAATCACCCCTGCCCGGTGGTGGACGAAAGAGTTCGCGAAAGCTGGCGCGTTGCTCACCAGCGCTATTGCTGAATGAACGCAGAACATGCCAGATGCCCACGAGACCAATGGCGAGACCCAACCCAATCCCAAAACTCATATAGAAGTCAAAGTTGTTGGCAAAAACCGTATCAACAGTCCCCATACCGGGATGCCAGCGCCGGAGTATACCCTGCTTGAACAGAATGGGGTTGGCAGCCACTGTGATAAGCAAGCCCACCAAGCCGCCCATCACCGCCCAAAAGGGCAGGACCATGCCAATGAATATGAGCCCAAGGTCTAGCTGAATACCTGTGGCCACCGCCGGTAGCACGTTTTCGGTATGGCGGGTAAGGTCAATCCAGGGAATGGGAATGAGACGAATTGGTTCAGTCAGGAACAGCTCGGAGACAGCGGGCAGAAGTATGTAAAGCGTCCCAAAAGCCAAGCCTATAACTCCGCCAATGGAGAAAACTCGCCATTTCCAACTCTTCTGCTTATCTTCAGTGGATTCAGCCAGAGCCATGGTTCCCAAGGCTCCCACAGGTGCCATGGGGAATGGCAACTTCTCCACATCTGAGGTAATCCTATAGAGGGCGTAACCGAGGCCAAAATGGTCAATACGTTGGATGATCTGAGATCCCACCAGAAGCAGAATGGGTACCATCCAGTCGCGGTGAAAGAAGGTGCGCTCCAGGAGCGATCCGGAGCCCGGTTGCGGCGCCACCCACGTGGGAATGAATTCTGTGAGTCCCAGCATTCTGGCTGCATCCGACTGAACCAGATACTGACTCCAGAGCAACCCCTGGAAGGGTGATGCCAGAGCAGCGCCCGCCATGTAGTAAAGGAGGAAAATTTCCTGCTGTTTGAGTTCAGAATAAGACCTTTTGGCCAGCTCCGCGAAGAGAATAATGGTTACCCAGCGAGCCGCCGGTCCGATGCCGGTACCCATGACCAACTGCAAGTACATGCTGCCCGGCATCATGAGAAAGCCAATAAAAATAGCCCCGACCACGGTCTTCCAGTCAAAGCCTTCCTCAAAATGGTCCGGCGGTTGCAGTAGATCTCGGTATTCTTGTAGTTCTTTGTCTTCGTACATGTTATTTCGCAGGGCGCAAAGCGCAGAGCGCTAAGCGCAGAGAGTATTTAGAGTAGACACATAAAATCATCGGGCACGAGTTGCAGTCCTGCAAAGAGCAGAGATAAGTTACTATTTTTTTTGGTCCTGTTCAGTCACGCTATGCGCTATGCTCTATGCGCTTTGCGTCAATTAACTGGGCAGTACCTGATAGCTGGCGAAGGTAAAGAGCCCCACAATAGCCCAGGAGCCCGCCATAAGAAAATCCCCTATGATCAAGCCGATGAAGATAAATCTTATCTTTTTGAAAAGTGATACTCCGCCGTATCTCAGGCTCAAATGGTTACAGAGCCAGCCCACCAGAAAGCTGAACCAAAGAATCCGCATGGCTGAACTGTAGGCCGTCAAATACCCTATGGGATGGATGGGCCACCAGTAAAAGCGCTGATAAACAATCACCAAGGCGAGCATGACCACTGCACCAACAGCCGAGAACATCAGAACCCACTGTCGCGGCTCACCCGGTGCATCCATTAGACGCTGGACATTTTCGTACACCCCAAGAGTGGTGCGGGTGGCCCAATCCATTTGCAGTTCGCGCAGGCCATATTTGTGACAGATTGCCAGCATGGCCAAGAAGGAGACCAACACCCCTAGAAGGACAGCCAGGACAATTCCTGTAAAAATCAAACGCTTGTTGCGGGCTCCTTCGCTCACCTTGGCACCATGAACAAGAGAAGGCATTATGGACTCCCGCAAATCCACAAACAGGACCTTTTGCATAACCGCAGCCATGAGCAGGCCCAAATTGGTGAAAAAGCTAGAACCGAAAAAGGAGAGCAGGCCATCCATTGGCGCCGCGGAAAGGGTGAAATAAGGAATGCCCCCCTGGCAAATTATCTTGCTCGACACCAGCATTATGAAAAAGAAGGCACCCAGAAGCAGAAGGGCCACTGTAAGCGGCATGCCATAATTGTGGCACCAGTAGAGCAATAAACCAGTTCCCAGCCAAAAGCCCCAGCCGGAGAACCTGGCAGAGGTCCACTCCACTTTGGACTCCTCCTTCGGGCTCAGAAAGAAGCACTGCCGGGCCACATCCAGGAGATGGTAGCGCGCCAACCAGAGAATAAAAAGGAAAAAGACCGCGTACGCACCTATTATTTGAGTCTCTTCCGGTCGGGACAGCGTAGGCCCAAAGGTAACACCTAAAGCAGCAGAGGGAATGTGGTAACCCAAAACTCCCAGCAATCCAAAAAACAGTCCTCCCAAAAGGAAAAAGAACCAGAAACTGAAAGAGATCTGCCGGGAAGTAAGAAAAGCAAAACCAATAAAGGCTGGGTAAATATAGATCTTGAGTTTGTGGAATCCCGAAAAGAGACCATGCTTAGGAAAGTATGAACCAGCAAGGATCAAGGTAGGAATCTGGGGTACCGCCGGGAAGTAGAAATGAAGTCCGTTGATGAGATGAAGCAGGACACTGGCCAACAAGCCCACAATCAGGAAACGGTTTGCCAGAAATCGACCAAACCTGTTTTCGTCCAGAGCCTCTTCCATAAGTTGCGGCACTCGGAGAAGGGGGAAATTCATCTTCTCGTTGGCTATCCACTGGTGACTGAAAATATCCACCAGACAGAGCATCACCCAATAACAGAGGATAACGAAGCCTGCCCAGGTGAGAAGGGGTGGAATCCAGCAATTCCATGGGATCTTCTGGATTATCTGCCACCAGCCCAGCTGCCTGCCCTTTTCCAGTCCGTTATAAAGGAGCTCGATGGCCACGGGGTTCTCAGGATACCAAGCCTGGGGTAAAAGCGGCTGAATGACTTCCTGCCAGCGGTTGCCAACGCTGGCGAAATGGTAAGGTGCTGTCAGGTTTACAAGAAAAGTACGGACCAGACCGGTGTAGGCAATCCCTGAGGCAATCACCATGAGGATCCAGATGACGAACAGTTCCCGGCCGCTGAGCCAGTTTGACGAAAACCGGAATTTGCCGAGCGCTGCAATTCCCACGGAAAGCAAAAAAAAGATAAAGAAGGCGGCCAGAGGGAAGTGGCCTCCCCCCAGCGGCGTGGCATTGAGGTAGGCATTATTAAAGGGGGTAATAGCGCAAATCAGGACCCCAAGTCCCACCCCCAACAATATCGCTCGCAGTCTTACCCTACCTTGATCCATTTTCGCTTCTGCTTCTGCTGTGAACGGTCACTGCAACAAAACGAAGAGCATGTACTCACCTAGCCCGAATGTTTCATGAATGGCAGTGGCGAGACCGTGAAGATGGTCGTGCCACCGGGCAACCACAGGGTGTTGAATCCGAGGCGTACCTGAACGGTACGTCGCAGGGTTCGACACCCGAGGACGCCCGGGAGGACGGCCATATCCGTGGTCGCAGCAGGCGATTCATGAAATATCCGGGCTAAGCACCAGGTACTAATGTCTAGAATCTGGGAAGCGTGAGATTGAACCATTGCAATTGATCAACAGATCAATTCTAACCAAAAAATAGCCTTGAACCTGAAACGTTGAAATTGGAACCTTGAACTTGTTTGTGGTTCTTAGTTTCTAGTGCCTAGTGCGCAGATAGCTATGTCCAACTCAGCGCGCTCAGCTCCTCAGATGCATATTCGGTGGCCAGTAACTTGGCATAATACGTCTGGGCTTCGCCGTCAAGAGATCTCCAGATGAGTAATTGTTTTCTCAAATCATTGAGAAAGGCCTTGTTTATACGTTTCCAGGCATTGGCCTCGCCAGCCTCCCTCTTCAACATTACCTGAATCTCCAGGTAGTGGTCGGGTTCCTCAGCAGAAGGTGAAAATAGGACGTGGACGAACTGCTTTACCCCGAAGTCAAACGGAGCAAGCCACACCCTGGCTTTGATTTGGATACACTCATTCTCACAGTGGTTTGGACCGCTGAGTCCCGGTATTTCGCTGGAGGGACAGTAGAATTCCAGAGAAATATCATCGGTGGTAAAGATCCCGTGCGAGACATCCTGATGGCCCTGATAGTACTCGCGCAAGTACCCGCCTACACCTAACTGTTCGCTGTACTTCAACAGAAACGGCAGAGTGACCTTCATTTCGCTTCCTTCCGGCTCCGGCAAGGTCCAGGCACGGGTGGCGTCGGGGATGGCAATGGAGGCTGCTACCCGGGAAGGATAAATTACTGATATCAGCACAACCATGATCACCAGGATCATGGCCGCGACTCCAGCCAAAGATGAATAGTTCACCGTAATTCCCTGCCAGAGTGAGGTGGTGGCAAACAGACCTGCACAAGTCTGGGCCAGTAAATAACCCAATACTACGCTGAGCACTGCGAATGCCAGCGCTTCGGCAATAAAAAGGAAAGAGACGTGAACAGGCGCCAATCCCACCGAGGTGTAGACGCCAATTTCCCTTTTACGCTCGTACACGCTACCGATCATCGTATTCAGCACGATAAGCACGGAGATTAACATAGGGATAAGGATGTTGGGCACACCGCTGTAGCTCAGGGCATCGGAGGCGTTATACATGAAGGTTCCCTGTTTCTCTCCGGTGAAAAGGGTGAGGCCGAAACGGTCCACCAGGTTTCGAGCGATGGTCCTAGTCGCTTCAGGAGATTGGGGCTTTATGGCAAGGGCCTTGAGAGCCCCACCAAAGGCCATGAGGGTCTGATACGGCATAATTACGGTCAAATCTCCGGGTATGTGTTGATAGCGGCTTTGAAAGGCCTGTACATCCTCCCCGGCCTCTATGGCCTCCATCTCAACCTCGGTAACCTCCATCGCCGCTTCGCTTGGGAATATCACAGGTGTAAGGGGCTCACCATCCAAATCCGTATGTGCCTCCAACTCCTCACCCCGAAAGCAACCAACCACTTGAAAGTCCATGCCCCAAAACGAGATCGTAGCCTTTTCAGGTTGCTGCAAAGAAATGCCCAGACTCCGCGCCAGTCTATCCGACAGAAGTACCACCTGCCGCTCGTCCTTCCGAAACCAGCGTCCGCAGCTTAGGATATCCCCAAGCTGACTCACCTGGGGCTCCCGATAGTTTAAGCCCACTACCCCTCTTGCCAGAACTTCCTTCCCATCCAGATGGATGGGAACCACCGTCGCCTTGGTGCGATCTTTGGCTTCCAGCCATACCCTTGGCACCACTACCGCCTGGCCCTGGAATTTGTTCTCTACCGTGTCCAGTGCTTCCGGCGGCAGGCTGTCCCAGTTGAGGATTTTCAGTAGTAGACCTTGATAGGGGGATTGTTCCTTCAGCCGCAGGCGGCCGCGATGCCGCACGCTCTTAACGCTGGTGAAACTCATAATGGTGAAGGTGAGGATGATGAGGGTGACACAGGTAAGTACTGTCCGGATAGGCCGACGTCGCAAATTGCTCACCCCCAGCACAAAAGCAGCCGCGAATGCCTTGGTCCGGCTTATCTCAGAACCTTTCAGGTGACGGGCTCGCTGTTGGAGCAGTACCATTTCCTGCTCAAAACGACCCATAATAATCAGAGCCACAATCACCGACAGACTTAATATGAAAAAGGCAAGGATTACCACGAGAGGACTGTAGGTAAGTTGAAATGCCGGGTGCACAAGGTAGATAAGGGCTATGACCAATCCCAGTATAACCAGAAATGCAACGATCCTTTTGTGGATGTCCACAAAAGAAAAAAGCAGACGCTCCAGACAGTAAGAGAATGGAACGAAAAGAGCTATATAAAAGAGCACCCCGAAAAGAACGTCTTTCTGTGTTCGCTCCACATCATTGTAGATACGGCTGGCCAAAGCCCAGGAGGTTCTTGACTCCTCCATGAAGCGATCGTACTGGAAACTGTCCAATGCCTGCTCAGCGCTCTCCAAAGCCGCAATTCCTTCACGTTGGAGGGAGCGAATTCGCTCATTACTTATACCGTGGCGTTCCAAATTGGCTATCCGCGGCTGCAGGAGATTCCACATGTCGCGAGCAACCAGGTATTCTGTGGCCGGAATAATTGGCCAGTTTTCGACGCGATATCCACTGCCCTCGGGCTTAGAGGGTTCGGAATTCAGCAAAACCAGCTTTCGTTTGAGCACAGTATCCGACAGGGTCAGTTTGAACGAGGTAATCGGTTCCAGAAAAATATTGGCAATAGTCGAAGAGCGGGTATCAATTCTGCTCCACCAGTAGCGTAGCGGTGTGGCCTCGCTCCGGCCGTCTATTAACTTGATCTTGGTCAGGTAGCTGAAGGTACGGGGTTCCAGGAGGGCGAAAAGGGTGGTAACCTTACAGCCAAACATAACCAGGTCAGTCTCCATGAAGCGACGTCTCATCTTAACCCGGTAGGCTGCTATGCCGGTCATAGCCTTATCAATAGCCCAGATGATCTCGCCACTTTCCTTATCAAAACGAAACCCTTCCAGAATCGCTTTGTGAGCAGTGTGCGAGCGGTCGGCCAGACCCCGCACGTGAAACAAACCGGCAGTGTCCACCATGGTGTAAAACGAACTGGATCCCTGGTAGGTGAGAATGAGAGTTCCGGGGGCCGGCTGATCAGGGAATAACTCTCCTTGGCGGATGAAGTTTGCTCGGCCGCTGAGCGTAGAAAAACCCTTACGAGGAAGCCGGTCGGAAACCAATTCAGGCTCCTGGGTCAATTTCAAAACCAAACCTGAAATCAGCCGGCTCTGCTGCTCCTGATATTCCCAGTTCACATTTTCCGGCTTGTCATAGGGTGTTCCCCAGAGTGGACGGCCATCGTGAGTTGTGACCAGGCTGAGTCCCAGAATTCCGGCCAGAGCACTTACCTCACCCCCCAGTGCGGGATGATCAGGAAGGTAGCTCTGCCAGGGGCGCAGCGGGCTCGGACGCAATGTATCGCGAAAAAATTGGCGCAAGCCCAGCTGTTCTTCCACTTGGCGGCTGCAACGATTCAGTATCCGGTCGATGGTCGCGTAGGTCGATGTACGGTTTACCTGACGCTGCAAATCATACAGCCAGCCGTTATTAAAACCGCCGACTCCATCGCCATGGCTGGAAAGGTGTAGAGATATGAAAACGGTGAGTTCATAGTCACTGACAAGTCC
>PPDG01000020.1 GCA_002899795.1 Desulfobacteraceae bacterium
AACTGCACTTCCAACTTCAAATAATTGGTTGGATTGGTGGAAAACCGGCTGCTTGCCAAGCCATGTTTTGCGCACACGCTGTTTGGAGTACCCATTTAGTGATAGGTTCTATGAGGCCAGCCTCTTCAGCCAATGGTATGAATTCTGTCGGAGACACTGCTCCCAGTTCCGGATGCCGCCAGCGTATCAGTGCCTCAGTGCCGACTATTTTGTCCGAGTTGATGTCTAGTTGTGGTTGGTAGTAAAGCGTTAACTCAGGATGCTCGAGCGCCTAACCCAAAACACTGTCCAGAGTAAGTCTTCGAGAAATAGTGGTGTTCATGTAGCCAGCATAAAACTGGAAATTATTTCTCCCCTGGTTCTTCGCGTGATACATTGCCGCGTCGGCATTTTTAATCAACGTGTTAACGTCCTTCCCGTCTGAGGGATACAAGCTAATTCCAATACTGCTGCTGACAAAAATCTCGCGCTCCTCCAGCACATATGCTCTGGAGAGTTCGTAGAGGGAGCGCTGTGCCACGTTACCTGCATCGTGAGGCTGTTTAATATCCGTGAGTAGTAAGACAAACTCATCGCCACCAAAACGTGATACATAGCTAATTGAGTCATCAGCCTCATGACGGGCAATGATGTCACTTTTGCGCAGGATTTTTTTCAATCGATCGGCTACGCGCTGAAGCAGCAAGTCACCCACATGGTGGCCGAGCGTATCGTTGATTTGCTTGAAATGGTCGAGATCAAGAAATAGTACCGCCAGCAGACGTTTATGACGCTTAGCATGAGCCAGCGCGCGGCTCAAATGCTCTCTAAACAGTTGGCGGTTTGGTAGACGTGTCACACCGTCGTAATAAGCTAAGTCATGAATTTCTTTCTCCGCTCGCTTGCGCTCGGTCATATCCTCGATGGCGAGAAGAATCGAATGGGTATTGTTGGTCTCCCTGTATATCCGTCGAGCGTTCAGGTGCATTACTCGTCGCCCGATAGTCTTGAATTCGTGCTCCACCTCGAAGTTGTCGAAGGTTGTGTGCGTGGGGAGGATCTTTTCCAGAAGTTCTCGCAGCTTGGGGATGTTCCACTCTCGGTTGCCCAGGTCATATAATAGCTGTCCCTCGGTCTCCCCAGGTTTCACTTTGAAGGTCTCGTAGAAGGAACGGTTGGCCGAGATTACATTCAGGTCCGCATCAAGCACCACAAGGGGCTCACGAACCGTATCCACAATGCTCTCAGCGAAATCCCGAGTCTCCAGCAACTTCTGCTCTGCCCGCTTGCTCTTTAATTCTGATTTCTCGAATTCGGTTACCCGTTCACGCAATACAACCAATTCCTCTAGGAGTTGCTTTCTTGTTTTGTCTTCACCTTTCATCTGGTTTTCCGGGTAACGATGATGGGCAATTCTTCTCACGTTACGTATTTTTGCATATACCATGCCATGATTTGCACAGGTTAGCTCTGACCTTATCAGATAAGTCTAAGCTATAGGTTGTGAAAGCACACTAGGACACAGGAGAGGGGTTAACTCAGGCTGTAAAAAACGTGGGATAAGTCAAGGGGCAAAAAAGAGCCGACAAGCTGGAAGCCGGTCTTTCATTTGGGTGGAGGACCAAGCAGGCTGTTACGTGTCAATCAAGTATGGATAATGGTGAGTAATATGCCCTGCTGCCCAGCAGTGGGTAGGTGTTGATTACCCCATCAACCCAGGAAGGGACGACCACCAAGTCAGCACCAGGGGTGGCTGGCGCACAATCAGGTTCCAGGGCTTTCTTTTTCCAAGTTCTCCTCTAACTGCAGAAATGGTTTGAACAAATCAATGGGAATGGGAAAGAGCGTGGTGGATTTGCTCTGCGCAGCGGCCTCTTGCACGGTCTGTAAGTAGCGGAGCTGCAGGGCAATGGGCTGGTCGGAGATTATCCGGGCCGCTTCGGCCAGGCGATTCGCAGCTTGGTGCTCCCCCTCTGCGTTGATAACCATGGCACGGCGCTCCCGTTCGGCTTCAGCCTGGCGGGCCATGGCTCGTTGCATATCCTGGGGCAGGTCGATGTGCTTGACCTCAACAGTGCTGACCTTAATGCCCCAAGGGTCGGTATGCTCATCCAAAATCTCCTGGAGCTGCCTATTGATCTTTTCACGTTCGGAGAGCAGTTCGTCCAGATCCCCCTGCCCGCTAACACTGCGCAGGGTGGTTTGGGCCATCTGGGAGGT
>PPDG01000447.1 GCA_002899795.1 Desulfobacteraceae bacterium
CCGTCCTTCCGGACGTCCTCGGGTGTTCCTTCGACAAGCTCAGGACAGGCTCCCCCTGCGACGTACCGTTCAGGTACGCCTCGGATGCAACCCCCTGCGATTACCCGGTGGCACAGCCATCTTCACGGTCTCGCGACATCAATTCATGAAACATCCGGGCTAGCCCGGCTTCACTGCGTTGATGGAGTTGTGCTCAGTCGGAAAATTCTTGAAATTCAGGCAAACCTTGGGTTCCATCCACTCCAGCGCTCAAAACCGAGAGGGTGGCCTCTCTTTTGGTTCTTGGCAGGGAGTGGTACAACTGCTGAACAAAATGATTGTTTGGAAAGCGCAGGTGTTGTAAAAGATGTAGAATCAGTGGACCGTTTCAGGAAAAATTTGGGTTGTATCACCATCGACTGGCACAAGGAGGACTTTTGATACTGGGGGGAGAGAACATGGTTACAAACACTGAAAGACGCAGTTCCCCGAGAGCCGAAATCAGATGGCCTGTCACCATCAAGACCGGTCAGGGTATCATCGAGGCCAAACTGAGAAATCTTGGGATCGGCGGTGCTTACATCCACTGTGAGCAGACACTTGAAGCCGGAGAAGCCATTACCTTAACGATCCAGCCCCCAACCGGTTCACCCCTTACTATTACCGCTGAGGTGGTTTGGGCAGGCAAGGTCCTGGCACTTGGGGTGGGAGTTCACTTTGTTGAGATGTCTGACCAAGATCGCCAGTTCATTTCCGAGGCCGTGTCGAAGCTCCCTAGCGACACCGGTATAGCATAACAGCACCCGCCAGATGGTCAAGCAATGACCTTGACGTTCCTGCGGACAGAGGGATGAGTGATCTTCTTGTCTCAGGTCTCTACTGATGATGCTCAAGTGCGACGGGTTGGTTTTTCGAGACCCAATATGCGAGAATAATAAAGCGCAGCGCCGAAGAGTACCTGTTCCACCCCGGCAGTTTAAGAAGGTTGAGAGGTAGTAACAAATGACCAGCGGGAAAAACATACGCTGTGATCCTTCAGGTGCAAGAAGAATCGAGCGGAAGATCAGCCGCGAGAAAATCCTGGTCTTCCAACAAAATGGCAGCGGTGAAAGGAAAATACAGGGTATAAGAAGCTACGGAAAAGAGCGCTTTATTATCGAGACTGTCTCCATAGATGAGACCTTGCCTCCGATTCTGGACGATACCCGGGACTACTTACCATCCAACATTCAGGCTGACCTCGTTTTGGATTTCTTGAGACATCCAGACCTCTCCCACGACCTTGCCGTTTTCTGCCGTGCTAGAAACATTCCCATCGTAGCCTCAGGGAAGAAACTTCGGGTAAAAGGGGCTTTGACCCCCCCAACCTGATGCGGCCTTTCCAGGCAGGTCGGCCTGGGTCAATATGGTGAACATTTTGGCGCGCCGGAGTTTGCCGTGGAGATAACGAACGGCAAAATTGACCGCATCCAGGTATGCCGAGGTGCACCTTGCGGAGCAACCTGGGACGCTGCCAAACGGGTAGAGGGATTGCCCGTAAAAGAGGCAGAGGTGCGCATTGGCCTGGAGACACAATTCTTCTGCTCTGCAGATCCCTCTGGCTGGGATCCAATACATGGTAAGAGTCCGGTGCACTTCGCCGGTGATGTGCACATTGCAGCATTGAAAAGGGCACTCAAAAAAGAGAAATCGTAGAATCGCGGCTGCCCTTCGACGAGCTCAGGACGGGGAAAGCCGCTCCCACAGAAAAATCCCTTTCTTCTTTCCTTTGACTTTAAACTCTGTCCTCTACCTATTACAACAAATGACAGCGAAGCGTACTGACCTAATGACGCCGCAGGCAAATGACCAGTACCAAAGCTGCAATCTCCAATCTGCTTTGAGCTTTTTCAAATTCGAAATTAGAAATTCGAAATTATCTCCCCATGCTCTATGCTCTATGCTCTATGCCAAGTCTCCTGTTTTGCTCATACGGAAAGATATCAATAATTCCACCAGCGCTTATACGAGCCTGGATCTGATGCCATAAATCTACCCCAAATAAGTCTGAATGCTGCGCCACAAATAGATCTCTTAAGTCTTCTTGCAAGCCAAGAAAAGACTGAAACTCCTCGGGGAAAATGTCACGCTCATTTACGGCAAACCAAGGCTCGTCCGACAGCTCTTCGTAATGACTTCTCGGTTGGGGTAGCTTTGTAAAATTACATTCGGACACCAAG
>PPDG01000551.1 GCA_002899795.1 Desulfobacteraceae bacterium
AGGCCATACCTCGTAGTCGTTATCTGAAGAACGAAGCAAGCCTTGTGGTTGGACTGCTTCCGGGAAGTCGGCTTAGCGAGATATCGCAGCTGCTGCCCGTGATGCTTGATGCGGCCACAATTATCACCAGGGAGATTTCTCGAGTTGAATTCCTTGTGCCTCTCGCCTCCACCATACGTAAGGAGGAGGTGACATCCTATTTGAGGGGAAGAGACCTGGATCTGACGGTGGTTGAGGATAACACCCATGAAGTCATCCAGATATGTGAGATGATCATCGCAGCCTCCGGCACCGTCACCCTGGAGGCTGCTATTCTGGGTACTCCCCTCATTGTGGTGTACAAAGTAAATCCTTTGACCTACTGGCTTGGGAAAAGATTGGTACAGGTGGAGCATGTAGCCCTGGCAAATATCGTCGCCGGAGAAACAGTAGCGCCGGAGTTAATCCAGCATGAAGTTACCTCGGAGCGAATAGCCCAGGAGGCCATGGGCATACTCGAAGACAGTAAGCGTCAGGCCTGGATAAGGCAGCGGTTTTCGGAGGTGCGCGAGAAGTTGGGAAGCCCAGGTGCCTCAGTCAGAGCAGCAGCCATAGCCCTGGAGTTGATGGGTAGCGGATAATCATCCCATGAATCTCTACCGAAGATTATTGGAACTGGTAAAACCACACTGGCACCGGCTGGCCATAGCCATGGTGTGCATGGTGGGGGTGGCTATCTGTACCGCGGCTTTGCCCTATCTGGTCAAACCGGTTTTAGATGACATATTTATAAAGAAGAATGCAGAAACGCTCAAGTTTCTGTCTATCGTTGTGTTTTTGGTCTTCACAATTAAAGCTCTGACCGAGTGGGGTCATGCGTATTTGATGAGCTATGTTGGCCAAAGCATAGTTGCTCACTTGAGGCAGCAGCTTTACGACCACCTGCAGAGACTCCCTCTTTCCTTTTTCGACCGAATGCCCACAGGGCTCTTAATGTCTCGCGTCACCAACGACGTAAATTTAGTCCAGGGAGCTGTCTCCAATGCGATTACCGGGTTGCTCAAAGATCCACTGACCCTAGTTGGACTATTGGCCGTCATGTTCATTAGGGATTGGCAGCTTTCCCTGATCTCCATGGTGGTTTTACCATTTGCATTTTTTCCAGTTGTGAAGTTTGGCAGAATGCTTCGCCGGATTAGTACCAAGAGCCAGGAATCCATGGGGGACATTTCCGTAATTCTTCATGAGACGATCAGTGGGAGCCGCATTGTCAAGGCATTTGGGATGGAGGAGTATGAAAAAGAGCGCTTCAGCAGGGAAAACATTAGATACTTTCGCTATTTAATGAAGTCAGTGATGGTACGAGCCCTCTCTTCACCTATGATGGAGTTTCTCGGCGGTATCGCTATTGTCTTTGTCATCCTCTACGGGGGTTATAGGGTCATCGAAGGGGTATCAACGCCTGGAGAGTTTTTCTCATTCTTAGGCGCCTTGCTTCTGCTGTACGAGCCGATAAAACGACTGAGTAGAGTAAACAATGTGGTGCAGGAGGGAATCGCGGCGGCCACAAGGATCTATGATATCCTGGATACTTCGCCGGGAATTCAAGACGAACCGGATGCCATTGATCTACCACCCATCCAACGGGAGCTTGAACTCCGCAATGTGCAATTTCGTTACGACAACGAACCGGTGCTCAAGGATATTAATCTCAAGGTGTCTGCCGGTGAGGTCATTGCAATTGTGGGGGTGAGCGGGGCAGGTAAGAGCACCTTGGTGGATTTGATTCCCCGGTTCTATGAAGTTTCTGATGGGGCCGTGCTGATCGATGGTATTAATGTACGGAATGTGACCATGGATTCACTTCGGAACCAGATAGGCATAGTGACCCAGCAGACCATTCTCTTCAATGACACTGTGCGCAACAATATTGCCTATGGTGATATAAATAAGAGCGACGGAGAAATAACCGCTGCGGCGAAGGCAGCAAACGCCTATAATTTCATTATGAAAATGGACCAGGGTTTCGACACCTCAATCGGTGAGCAAGGGGCGCGGCTGTCAGGGGGGGAAAGACAGCGGCTGTGCATTGCCAGGGCACTGCTCAAGAACGCGCCGATTTTGATCCTGGATGAGGCCACTTCCTCGCTGGACAGTGAAGCGGAGTTGGAGGTGCAAAAGGCTCTAGAGAACCTCATGGCCGGAAGGACAACC
>PPDG01000476.1 GCA_002899795.1 Desulfobacteraceae bacterium
CCCTTCCTCCCTGGCCCGCAGCAAGCCTGCCAAACATTCACCACCCTGAGTACAGGCAATGTGTCCATTTCGATTGGCAATGAGCTGACAGTCCATAATGTCCTGTTCTCTTACCTGGACTACAAAAACCCCAGGGCTGCTTGCCGCCTGTTCGTAAGCTTCAACCAACCTCACAACCCGAGGCATGGACACAGGATTGCCGATCATTGCCGCCTGGGCCACACTGGGCCGTACGGTTACGGGGCGAAACACCCGCTTGCTCGGAGCCGACTCTCGGTAGTAACGGTATACCGGATCGGCATGCTCTGACTGCACCCCGACAATCTTGGGCAGAGTTTCGATCACTCCTAGATCCAGCAGTTTCAGAAATCCCCCCATAATCGCAGTAATATTGCCAGCATTACCGATGGGAACCACCACCACCTTTTTCTCCAGCTCATAATCAAAGCTCTGTGCCACCTCAAAGGAGTAGGACTCTTGCCCTTGAATGCGCCAGGCGTTTTTTGAATTTAGCAATGCTACATTGTAGTTCTCTGCAAGATGTTCTACCACTTTCATACAGTCATCAAATACTCCTGGAATCTCGAATACCCGGGCACCACTTCCCAGGGGCTGCGACATTTGCTGGGGTGTGACCTTCTTGTGCGGCAGCAATACCGCTGACTTGACGGTCTTACTCATGTAAGCAGAGTACAGGGCTGCGGCAGCCGAGGTATCTCCCGTGGAAGCACATATTGAAAGCACCTCGGTCAACCCTTGACTGCGAACCAGGTAATTCAAGTAACTTAAAGCGCAGGCCATACCTCGATCTTTGAAGGAGGCACTCGGGTTCTGCCCGTCATTCTTGAAATAGAAATCCAAGCCAACCCACTCCTGCAGTACATCATTAGCCTGAACAACAGGAGTGTGACCCTCTCCCAGGTATATGATGTCTTCCAGCGGTATCACCGGAGCGATCAGTTCGTAAAACAGAAATATTCCCTTCAGAGCAGGGTGGTTAAGCATTCTCCGGTGGTCAAAAAGCCGTCGCCAGAACGAACCGCTGTACTGTTTCAGACGTTCCCTCTCACGATCTTCAATCAACAGAACGCTCTTGCACTTGGGACAAGTGTAAAGCAAAGATTCAATGGAGAAGACCTCCTCGCACTGTAGGCATCTATAGACCAGATCACCCGTAGATTGAGGAAAAAGGTGGGGTCGAATCTCATCGGGAAAGTCAGAAGCCCTCATTGTTATCTCCGTGATTTTGTGTAAGTGCCAATCGGTGTGATAGTGGCAAAGCCGCACCGCATCTTGTATTCTGAGGCACCCTTTCTGTCAAGCGCATTTCAATTATTGCTTTTGTCTTGAACTATCACCAATAAACACACTATACTGAGTGCGAGCCAACAGATCAATGGCCGGCGTGGAAGGAGAACGTGATGATAGACCTGCTATATATTCGCGATGAGGAAACACATCCAGACGGCACAATCATCTTCGAAGAGGGAGGATTCAGCGATTGGGTCTACGTTATCATGGAAGGTGAAGTCAAGGTCAGCAAGAATACGCCGAAAGGCAAAGTAACCGTCGCCAAGCTGGGGGAGGGAGATTTCATAGGCGAGCTTGAATTTTTAGACTTGGGAAAAGAAGCTCGCTCGGCAACAGTGGCGGCCGTAGGTCCCGTTAAGTTAGGGGTTCTAGATCGTGACAAGCTAAGGCGGGAGTACGACAGTCTCTCCCCAGACTTTCGCAAAATCATTCGCACTGTAGTCCAGAGGCTGCGACGCATTACCGTGCAGGCCGCATCCTTAGCTAGCTCCTAGTCTAGGACATGGAGCACTGGAGTAGTGGTGCATTACAAAATATCAAATTCCAAGCACCAAACCGGGGCCCCGCCCGGAGGGTGGGGACTCCGAAGGAGAAACTGGGAACCCACCCGCAGGGTGGGAGTCCGAAGGACAAATCTCAAGGTGTCGGGTGTCAGGGAAGAAAAACAAAATATCTGAAACCTGAACACTGAAACCTGAAACCTTTAATTATTGTGATTTGGAATTTCTTTTCCTTCAACACTCCAACACTCCATTACTCCATGAGGTATTTCCTCCGACTGGGCAGCCAGATTTTTTTCCACAACCGATAAACCTTAAACGTGCCCCTATGAGTCTCCTCTCTGTTCTTTCCTCATGTTTGACTGTGGTGGAGCAGAGCCAATTTGTTCGTATAGATGCCGCGGCCATATCTCACCTTCTCAACAGCAAATCACCCCTTGAGATAGCAGTCCCACCCCAAGGGCCTGCACCATACCACTATTGTGACGGTACCGGAGTTACCGCCGAATGGATCTTTGTACTTGACACCGTCAACCATTGCTTCTGGCCGGAAGCTGGGTCTCCACTCTGGACTGTTCACTATGGAAACGAAGCGCTATCGGGCTACTGGGCGCTGGCTGCTAGTCTGAAGCGAGCCATGGATGAAAAAATCCCCATCCACCAGGCAAAAATACTGTCTACGCTGGACTCGCAGACCCTGGCTCACATCTTTCGTGGAAGCGGCAAGATTCCTCTCTTTGAGGAACGACTGACTAATCTCCGCGAGGCTGGACAGGTGCTAATGGACCGATTTAAGGGAAGCTTCATCCACCTGCTGGAAGAGGCTGGAGGCTCGGCAGTGGAGCTGGTGCACCTGTTGGCGGCTGAATTTGCGAGTTTCAATGATACCAACACCTATCATGGCAACAAGGTATATTTTTTCAAGCGGGCCCAGCTATTGGTCCAGGATTTATGGACTACCTTCTCTGGAGACACCTGGGGAGATTTTGTAGATCTGGAGAAACTCACCGCCTTTGCTGATTACAAATTACCTCAGGTCCTTCGCCATCTGGGTATTATCCGCTACGAACCCGAACTGGCAGAACGCATCCAAAGGCTGGAGCATATTCCGTCGGGTAGCCCGGAAGAAGTGGAGATCAGGGCGGCAACGATTTGGGCTGTTGAACTCCTCAGACAAGAGCTGGGCAGATGCGGGCAGGAGGTATCCTCTGCTCTACTGGACTGCTGGTTATGGCATCTGGGTCAGGATGATACGTACCGCTCCCTGCCGTATCACCGCACACGGACGATTTTTTATTGAGGAGGGGAACTTTAAATGCTCAAACCTAGCCCGGATTATTCATGAATCTGTGTCGTGAGATCGCGAAGATGGGCGTGCCACCGGGCAACCGCAGGGTGTTGGGCCTGAGGCGTACCTGAACGGTACGTCGCAGGGGCCGATACCCGAGGACGCCCGGGAGGACGGTCATATCCACGGTCGGAGCAGCCGATTCATGAATAATCCGGGCTCGGAAGGGAAACAGCACTTGTATAATCTGCAGCGCCCCCAAAAAAAGATCCCCTATCGGCCCGGCGCACAGTGGCCGATAGGGGCAAGGGGCACCAAGGGAGACTGGCGTCTCCCTATTAGCCATAATTTACAATATTGGGATGTATTGGTCAAGAAAATTATTGACTCAACCCTAACGTTGCAGACCTCCACTGAGCTGGGCTAGGTTAACTGCTGAAGAAGCTGACAAAAACCAGGAGCGCTGAAAAATTCCAACTCCGTTTCAGGGCCGAAAGAAATGACATCTGCATCATCTAAGTTCGTCTTCACTGACGGGGATAATCTGTCGCCATTGATAAAGGTACCGTTTGTGGAGTTCATGTCTACTAACTGAATAACTCGACTACCTGGCAGTTGGCAGAAATAAGCATGAAGTTTTGACACCATTTTGTTGAGCAGGACGATATCATTATTGGCTGAGCGTCCCACAAAAATCATGTGGTCCGACGAATCCTTATCCCTCTTTTCCAGGGAAATAGCCCGGGCCTGAAGAAGGGGCTCGTCCTCTCTGGTGCTAGTTGACGAAAGGAGATTCTCTACGTCCACCTCAGAAATGGTTTCCACCCTCCCTAGCTTTGTCCTGCTGGAGGGGGCCAGATAATTTTCCAACAAAAACGGATGTCTATATGTCGCCAGAAATTTCTCCGACCCTAGCCCTTGCAGGCTCTGCAGATAGTCAAGAACCTTTTCATGATGCACTTCCTCCATGGGGTCCTCCCTTGGTTTTTAGTTGGAGCCCGGATACTTTAACAGAAAGCATGATTCATGCCACCAGAAAATGTGAGCATTTAATCATATCTTGATTTAGTTGTTGGGGGGATGATGATGCGGGAGCAGGAGACCGTTTTGTGTCTTGAGGAAAAATACAGCGAAAAACAGGAAGCGGTAAGCGTCAGGTTTGGCTGGGGCTCCAGCGGAACAGGGCAACCATCAGCAAGGAGAGCGTCGGCTTTCGCATTTTCCCATGCGCTCTATGCAAAAAATCTAGGATGTCCATTGCCCATCCAAGCATACGAATGAGCAATATCAAACAGAAAATGACCAATACCGAATCAAGAGGCCTCGAGTCTTTTTGTCCAGCAACGAAACGGGCTTAGAACTGTTCCATAGCGTCTCCCACTGAGGAAACTATGGGGAAGAGAGAGACAAATCCGGCTATCTCAAAAACCTCCTTGATATATTCCTTCATTGAACAGAGCACGATTTTTCCATCAGAGCGCTTTAGTTCCTTGGTAGCCTTCAAAAGCACGCGCAATCCAGCGCTTGAAATGTAATCCAGACTCTCAAAATCTACGATGACCCCTTTCGTCCCATCTTCGATTACTTCGAATATTTTTTTCTCGAATTCCGGGGACGTATTTGAATCAAGACGACCAAGGAGACCCAAAATACAGATTCCATTCTGTTTTTTCTCTACGACTTCCATCTATCCTCCCCTCCTCATACCCTTTGGTGTTTGCGGGAACAATTTCATACAAGCTAATGACTGAACGGACTCAGTTGTGAACCTGTTGAAGCCTCGACTGAGTGTTCAGAGAAAATCACTATGTAGCGGTTATCTTCTTCTTTACGGTCAAAATGTTTCTATTCCCCTGCCTTTCATAGACCATATCATCCATGAACTTCTTGGTGAGGTGAATACCAAGGTTGCCGATCTTGCGCTGTTCAATCGGACATTCACAATCTGGTTCCTCTGCCTTTAGAGGATCAAAAGGAATTCCGTCGTCTTCTAACCGGATGATAAGCATTTCGTCCTCATGTGAAATGGCTACCTTGATCCAGTGCACAGCATTGTCCGCATATCCATACGAGATGATATTGCTGAAAAGCTCTTCCATGGATAGAGAGATCTCAAACAATATCTTGCTAGAGAGGCCCAGCGCCTCTCCGAACTGCTCCAGACTGCTCCCCAATGTACTCAGTTCAGAAAGGGAGTTCTTCAGTTCCAATGAAACTCTATCTGCTCTCATTACCGCAAACCTTCCATAAGTATACAACACCTAGCCCGCATATTTCATGAATCAGAGCTTATTCCTCCTGTTCATATAAGACTCACACCAACTTTCTTTCTACAAGCATCGCACAGCCCGTCCTTATCAAGAAAGAGCCTCTCTTCCCAGGAACGAATCCGGTCAACCATGGTTTCCAGAACTCTCGGCATAAGATCAGGGAACTGCTCAATGGCCTTGGTAAACTTCTCCCTGGTCATCACAAGACAGGTCATATCCGTCAAAGCTTTGAGAGAAAAAAGACGTCGCATGTCGCCAAGCAATGCCAGCCCACCGAGGAACTCGCCCTCACCATATTTGCCCAGGCAGAATTCGCCGCTCTCATCTTTGCGAGCCACCTCGGCAATTCCAGATAAAATATGGAAAGCATTGCCGTCATTGTCATCCTGGTGAAAGAGATAGTCTCCCGGCTTAAATACCTCCCTGGTGAAAAGGTAAGCAAACACTTTGAGAGCTTGAAGAGACAGAGCTGAGAAAAAATCCATTTGTCGCAGGATCTCAAGATTTTGTTGGAACTCACTGGTATCAGATACTTGCCTTTTTTCCATAGATGAGTTCATATAACATCCCTTTCTTGGCAACGAGGTCGTCGTACGTCCCCATTTCACCTATTCTTCCGGCCTTCATCACCGCAATCTTGTCATAGCTCTTGATAATGTCAAGACGATGCACCACCGCAATGAGAGTACTTTCACCCTTCCACCTGGTGTCAAGCAAACTCTGTATACGCGCCTGGGATTTATTATCGAGGGCCGAAGTGGCCTCGTCCATTATCAGAACCCGGGGCGCTTTGAGGAAGACTCTTGCTATGGCCAGTTTCTGGCGCTGACCACCGGAGAGCCTGTCACCTTTGCTACCCACCTGGAACTCCATTCCTATTTCAACTATGGTCTCCAGCAAGTCTTCTTCAATAAGAACCTGGATGATGCTCTGATCGATCTTCTCCTCTGCCTGCGGATTGACGGTTTTCGTCTTTCCGAAGAAGATGTTGTCAAGAATAGTCTGGGAGTAGATATATTTCGAGGCCTGATAAAATGTAATAGCCCCGGGATCATCTCTGGAAATATCCTCCTTGAAAAGTGCACGTCCTTCCAATATCAGCTCTTCCAAGATGCTTGGCATCCCAACCATTTTGTGTACGCCAGGAATAAAACGCAATGCCAGTCGCAAAAGGCTGGTCCTATCGTCTGGTGAGAAATGATGCAGTTTTGTTTTTGCCAGACGGGTAGAAAGTGTTTTGTATTCATCCAACTCCTCCGCTCTAATGGGGCTTTGTTCAAAGAAAACCTTTTCAGGCGGCAGATTGCCCAAAATATCCACCGTCTGTCTGCAGAGCTCTGCGCCAAGAGTTAACAGCGGCCGGGTGAGATCGGCCTTATCCAGAAAGCGCAGAAAATAGTCATTTACGGCCAGGTTTTGCAGGGTATAAGACTCTACGTTGGCTGAGCCGAAGGTCAAATTCGCAGCTATGGTAGAGTGGTAAAGATAGTTGTCCTCAGCGAAAAATTCAACGTAATCCGCCAGCTCCTCACCAAATTCTCGCTTGAAGTGGTCGCGAACTCGAACAATCTTTGATGCCAAACCCTGGTGCTCATCGTACACCAAGATGGCATTCAGTCCAAAACGGAGAACATCCACAAAAATTCCTGTCTGTTGGAGAGCTTCGATCATGTCGTCCAGGGATGGCAGGGCATCAGTCTCGCCTATCTCATCACTACCAAGCTTGGCAGCGCAAGAGTACAGGATATTATCCTTGATTGTCCCTTCGAACGTAAAGGGCGTCTGGGAAACAAAACCGACGTTGTGAATCACGTCTTTCTTGGACAGATCCGTCACTTCCTCGCCACCAAGCAAAACATGTCCACCAGTATATTTGTATAGCTGTCCAACACACTGGGCCAAAGTGCTCTTGCCACTGCCGGAGAAACCCACCAGGGCCAGTTGCTGTCCTGGTTTCAGTGAGAGATTGATTCCATCGAGCAACTGGATGCCACCTTCGGCCTGAAATGACAGGTCTTTGACCTCTATACTGCCCTCTAGCTCGTAGGGCTCGCGGTCATCTGGTTCAAGAGCGTGCTCGGACACCTCATCAAAGTATTCCATGGTTCTCTTGTAGCGAACACTCGCGTCCTGATAAACTTGGTAGAATGCAATAAGCTCTTTCCAGGGATCGTAGATTTTCTCCTGAGCCGAGATAAAAGCGACCAGGGCTCCAAGGTCCAGTCGGCCTTTGATGGCCAGATAACCTCCCACGATAAAAACGAGAAAAGGGCTCAAGTTATTAAAAAAATTGTTTACTGATTTTACCGAAAACTTATAGAGATTCCAGACAATCCTGATTTTGTATAATTTATCAATCATTTTGTCGTATCTGCGGTTTTCAATCCGGTAGGAGCCGTTGCCGTGAATCTCATGAATGCCGCTGATAGCCTCGCCGATTTTCCCTGAAAGTGTCCTGGTCGTGTCCACCCTGCGTTTGTTGGCCTTGTTAGCTTGCTGCTGCAGTCGGGGGAGCAGAATGAGAACCATGGGGTATATGCTGAGTGAGATTCCCGCCAGGAGCGGATTGAGCCAAATCAGATAACCAGCAAAAGCGAACAGAGTAAGAATGCTGGCCACAGGGACCCCTATTGCCATGCCTACGAACATCCCTGCAGAGGCGTGTTCAGTAACCAGAGACGAAATCACCAAACCAGGCTGGGTCTTTCTGAAAAAATTTAGAGGAAGGGTCAGAATGTGATGATAGAGGGCCTTTCTCATGTCGGCCAGGGCTCGTTCGCCGATGACATTTTGGAGAGCGCTGATCAGGTATTTTAGTCCCGTGGCGACGAGGACCGCGGCCAGATAATACCCGCAGTACCAAAACAACATCTGGATTTCCCCAAACCTGATAGCTTCATTGACAATCCTTTTCTGCATTTCTAACGGTAGGACCCTGGCAAAAACCGTGATCAGGATAACCAGTAACAGGAGCGCTTGAAGCTTAAAACTGCTTGCTAGAATCCATGAAGGGAGAGACCTTTTGACCACTGGGGTTTCAGTCTTTCTCATAACAGACAACTCCTCCACGTTCTTGATATGATCATAAGATGCGATGATTGCTGATCGAGGTTCTGTATTGTAAACTGCATTGTGTTGTTATGCAAAAGTTTTTCCTTGTCTTTTAGTGGGTTACACCCCCTCCCAGAAGAATCGATTTACCTCCTCGATCCTGCCGCCATTGAAAATAACTCGCATTATCTTTACAATATAACATTAATCTTATACTAGAAATCCGAAAAGGCCATCACCATAAGAGTAGCTCTTCATTACCTTTTTGCCACTTCAGTCCTGACCATATACGGAGGACAGGTCTGACCTTTTCTGGTAACTCTGCCCCCCGTGACTTTGGGGGTAATCGTCCTTGCCGCCTTCCTTGGGGCTTTCGCTTCGCGAAAGTCACTGGAACACTCTTTCGTGCTCTCGGCCTCAGAGCCATCTCAGCCGAAGAGACAGTTTTCCCTAGATTTTTTACTGTCTCTGACCGTCGGGCTCGCTGTAATGATCTTCAATATGGCAGTTTTCAAATTCCCGGTCTCAAGCGGGCTCAAGGTGGTCCTTGGGTGCAGTGTTGCCGGGTTCTTTCTCTCGTTGGATACGTCTCTGGCCCGGGAACGGGCTGTCATTCAGAAAGTCCTGGCCACAGACATGGTTTTGCCGCCGCCAACGCGCCTTTACCCCATGACCCGGAAGTTTTCTTTGGTGGCTTTTACCGCCATCCTGTTTGTCTCCGCCATAATCGGCTTGGTAATCTCAGGGGATGTAGCCTGGCTTGCAAAGATTGGACAGAGCTCCATGTCCGTAACCCAGGCACAGCAAGCGGTAACCTTCGAAGTGTTCTTTGTCATGGCTGTGCTTCTGGTCTGGGTTGTGAACCTGATCATCTCTTATTCCCGGAACCTGAAACTCCTCTTTGAAAATGAAACCAGTGTTTTGGAAAGAGTCAGCCAGGGTGATCTCACCAGACTGGTCCCGGTGGCCAACAACGATGAATTCGGAGTCATCGCAGGACATACCAATACCATGATTGAGGGGCTCAGGCACCGAATAGAGCTTATCACCGCTCTCAAGCTGGCCGAGGAAGTTCAGCAGAATCTTCTGCCGCAAAAACCGCCTTCCCTGCCGGGGCTTGATATTGCAGGGACTAGTATCTATTGTGACGAGACGGGTGGGGACTATTACGACTACTTTGAGCTGTCCAACGGCCGACTGGGAGTGGTCGTCGCGGATGTTTCAGGACACGGCGTGGGTGCGGCACTGCTGATGACTACGGCCCGGGCGCTTCTTCGCCAGCGGGCTGCAATGACCGGTGACCTTGCCCACATTGTTTCAGATGTAAACCAGGAGCTCTTCAGAGACGTGCAGGAAAGCGGTCGATTCATGACCATGTTCCTGCTGGAGATCCACCCCACTGCCAAAACCCTAGGCTGGGTTCGCGGTGGTCACGACCCGGCCATTTTGTACGATGCCGCGGAAGACACATTCTCTGAACTGGCCGGCGAGGGTATGGCCCTGGGGGTGAACAAAAACTTTCAATTTCAAGAATTCACCCGTGAGGGCTGGACTCCCGGCAGCGTTATTATCGTAGGGACCGACGGTATTCGTGAAACTCACAATGAAGAGAACGAGATGTTCGGCCTGGATCGTTTACGGGAAGTCATTCGCAAACACGCCGCCGAACCCGCAGAAGAGATCCAAGAAGAAGTCATTGACGCCCTTCGCACTTTTCAGGGAGATGCTCCCCAGGAAGACGACATTACGCTGGTTGTGGTCAAGCTTTTATGAACAAGAGGGGAGTCCAGGAAAAATAAAAAATCCAGGCTCTGAGGACCCGGCTTTAGAGCTGCCCGGGAAGGGGCTACAAAACCGGATCTGGTCACCCCGGTTAGCGCTCCGCATGAGACTATCAGCTATCATGGAGAATGTGAACCGCAGAACAAGAAACCGCAGAATATCGAAGTGAAAAACATTGTATTATTCCCTTAAAAAACTTCTGCTGTTCGAAATTCCTTGTTCGATATTGTCCTTCGGACTCCCCACCCCGCGGGCGGGTCCCCAGTTTCGATATTCAAAATACAAAACAGGCTGAATCCCGCTCCAAATACGACCGGAATCAAGGTTACAGCTTTAGTTCGCAAGCCCGATCGTGGATCATCTGACCTTTTCGCACTTTATCCAAATCAGTTCTGTTATTGATTTCAAAAACAAAATCGACCAGGGACTCATACGTTTCTTGATATTTCAACCTTCTATCTTCCGCCGCAATTTGTGAAACATCCAGGTTAGACAGCCGCTTCTACTTTTTTCCTGAGCTCTTCGTCCAGCTCAGCACCATGCAAAGTTGCTGCTTTGGAAAGTTGTTTGACCGATAAATTTTTTACCCTCCGAAGGTTAGCCCAACGCAGGAAAGCTCCCTCTAGGTTTGCCTCGCTAAGGTTGGCTCCCATAAGACTTGCCTTATCCAGGAACGCACCACTGAGATCCGCCCCGGCACAATCCGCTCCAATTAAATTGGCTCCTTCCAGAAAGGCCCTGCTCAGGTTTGTGCCTACAAGATCCGCCCCTATCAGCTTGGCTCCGTCAAGCAAGGCCCAACTGAGATCAGCCCAGCGCAGATTCGTGCCGCGCATATCAGACCCGCGCAGGTTGGCTCGACGAAGATTCGCCCCGCCTCCTCTCCGGTCGGTTCCACTGAGATCAGCCCAGCGTATGTCCACCTCGCGTAAGTTGGCCCAGCGCAGGTCAGCCCTACAAAGAATTGCGTCTCGAAGGATAGCTTCACGAAGGAACACCCCGCGGAGATCAGCCTCGTTCAGATTTGCCCCAACGAGTTGCGCTCCGTGGAGAATGGCATCGCGAAGGTTCGCCCTGTCGAGCAACGTTTCGCGCAGATCCGCCCATCTCAGGTTTGCGGCGCTGAGATTAGCCTCGCTCAGGTAACCCCAGCGCAGGCTGGTCTCACGAAGGTCTGCCCCGCTAAGGTTGGCTCGCCGAAGGTTCACCTCGCGCAGATCTTTTCCCTGGAGGTTGGTGTCGCTGAGATCTGGCACTATATCTGAATTTTCCAGCCGCCAGCTGTTCCAAGAATCCACTCCTTGTTTTAGTTTTTCTACATGCTCTTTTTCGGCCATTGCTATCTCTCCCACTGTTGTATTGCGGTAATGGGCAAGAATCTTAATCAGAGAAAGTGAAGAATCCGGGCCCTTCGAAGATCCCGCTGTGCAGGGGAGGACCAGGTTTTTTGGAATTCAATAAACTTCGTAAAGGAACGCAACGAATATGTGCAGGTTGAGAACTGATCTGAAAGAATCTGGGCTGTCGGCCAAGTCGGAAATGTTGCTCGCGGGAGAATCGTGCTGCTTTCAAGTTACAAAACTGAAGTGAGTTATGGCAAGGAAAAAATGCTTTGAGCCCATTGAAAAAGGGACTTGTGGTTTACCACAAGTCCCTTTCATCTAACCTGGTAGCGGGGCCAGGATTCGAACCTGGGACCTTCGGGTTATGAGCCCGACGAGCTACCAAACTGCTCCACCCCGCGTCAAATTTTTGAGCCTTTACTTTTAACTCTATCTTGACAGAATTGTCAAGCGAAGGTTGTAGAATCGAGGCGTAAGGTTCAGGGTAACTTAGAGTCATTGCGCCTTTTGCCTGCACCTTGTGCCCAGTCTTTTTATAGGACTCCCTTAGTAGAGGGTACGCTATCAAGACCAGGCTCTATCTCACATGCGTATCTCAGGGCTCGAGCCCACGACTTGAAAATGGCCTCGATGATGTGGTGGCTGTTGTCCCCATAAGAGACATTGATATGCAAGGTGACTCCAGCGTGCAGGGTGAAAGCCCGAAAGAACTCTTGAATGAGCTGGGTCTCGAACTCCCCTACCCTTTCGCTCAGCTGGGGCACGTTGTAAACCAAGTATGGCCTATTGGACAGATCAACTGCCACCGACGCCAAGGCCTCATCCATGGGAATCAATTGCTGGCCGTATCGCCGAATAGACTCTCTCTTGCCCAGAGCCTTGGCGAAAGCCTGTCCCAAACAAATACCTATGTCTTCCACCGTATGGTGTTGATCCACCCAAAGATCACCCTCGGCCTGCAGTTCCAGATCGAAACGACCATGGGCTGCCAGTAAGGTGAGCATATGGTCAAGAAAACCTACGGAGGTCTTAATCCTACATTCACCACTACCATCAAGAGCAAGCTTCATGTTGATCTTGGTCTCTTTGGTTTTCCGAGTTATGTTTGCTGTTCTTGGCACCCCATCTCCTCCCGTAATGTCAAAGGTAACCAGATCCACGTTCAAACGTACATTGTGGCTGCGAACTATAGGGGAAATATCAAGATCTGTCAATATTGAGCGCTATAAGAAAAGGATCAAGAATTAGTCACTTGCTTCAACCGCTCAAGTCAATCGAGTCGTTCAAACCGTTCAAGTCGTAGTAGTTGTTCAAATCGCGGCTGAAAGCCGCTCCCACAGGAGAATCTCTGTCTTCTTCTTTTTTTAAATCCGAAATCCGCAATCCGCAATTCGCAATCTACACGCTTCTCACTGATTCTTCTGGATTTGTATCTCCATCTCCCTTATCTCTTTTTTCTTGATATCCCGGAGCTCTTGGGTAGCATCCAGAAGCTGGCGCTGAAGGCGGATGAGTTCTTGATTCTGTTGATATACCAATCCCAGGGCCTTTATCAGGTAACGATTGAGAATCTCGGCTCGTTTCTCAGAATCTTTTACGCGTTTCAGGGATTGATCCAGAAAAAACTCCAGCGACTCATACTCATCAGTAGCACCAGAGACCTTTGCGGGAAAACTGGCCATGCTCAATAAAACAACGAGAGCCAACATAGCTATTGCCGTTTGCCTCATTGCAACCCTCCATAAAAAATAGTTACCCCTC
>PPDG01000578.1 GCA_002899795.1 Desulfobacteraceae bacterium
AGAGCTACCATAGAGGGCTCGTTGACCACGACACCCTTTCCTTTTGCACAGACAAGGGTATTGGCTGTGCCAAGATCGATAGCGAGATCGTCAGAAAACCTGCCTATGATCGGATCGAGAAACATGATTGAAAACCTCCCCCAGGCTTTAGCCAATAAATGCAAATGCGAGCCAACAAGTAAGCTCGCAACCAAGTTAGTCAAAAAGAGATAGTAATCTCACGTTTTGCTTTCTAATGAAAACATCGTGCCAGATTAGGCTTTTGATGAATTTATACCGAGTTATTAAATATTTATCTATTTAGCTGAAGAAAACTTTGTCGGAAAAGGGTTCATGAAAGGGGCGAGAATTGTCACTTAGTGCAAAAATTGGGCTGATTCATATCTGAGGACTGTGAAAAGAAGCTGATCAATGAATTCATGAAGAAATATGGCTATAAGCTCAAATCATCTAACAAAGGGTAGATATACTCTTGGTTCCTTTTAGTTTAAACCAAGATATTGTAGCTTGGTCTCAAGAGCAAAAGTGTGGATTAAAGTATGGAATGCACAGTCAGACCAAAAACCCATCGAAATTGTTAGCCCGTCCGAATGCAGCGGTAGGAGGAAATGATGATAAGTTCTAGCTTGCCTGAATCTCCTATCCTCGAGTACTATCTTCGCAAGGAATGGACAAGGTCGTGGGGCCTCCCTTTGGATCATACTTGATCACGAGAATGCGAATGAAAGTTAGTACTTCCAAGAGTGCAGTTATGTTAGCCGTGCTCTGCATCCTCTTGGCAGGCACCTATGGGTGTACTGCGTGCCTTGTGGGTTCCAGCGCGGCCACAGTGGGGGCAGGTGCTGCGGGGGCTGGCGTCACTCGCTTCGAGATGGGTAGAGTAACGAGGTTCGAGATTGCTCAGTACGAAGATGTCATCGAGGCGAGTCGTCTCGCTGCTGAAAACCTTTCACTAAATCTCAAAGAGGAAAAGATTGAAGAGAATCGAGCATCATTTAGCTATCTCGATGACAAAGACCAGAAGATTGATCTCCTGATTGAACGTCGCACCGACACGATTACCTATATTAAAGTCGACGTTGGCATATTCGGTCCCCAAGGCTTAGGCCTTCTCACGCTTAATCAGATTCTTAATGAACTGGCTAAATATGAAACCTAACTTGCGGGGTCAAAGCACCTTTCACGCAACAGAGTATTTACCCCAGGATATGGTGACTGGGTCTCAAGAAGGAAAGTGTGGATTAAAGTATGTAACTCAAAATCCCAGAAAAGTGGTAGGAGGGTCTACAAATAGTATTTATCTCCAGTTCTTCCCCTCCCAATCTCAGGCTTTTTCTTATTTAAGTTGACATATCGACTAATTATCACGTCCCTTTACTTAGGCTTTTTTCCTCCCTAAGAAAACATCGGGCCCAGTGTGTCTTATATTTTCTTCGCCGTACTTTTTTGCCACAGATTACGCATGGCAGTGTGCCTGTGTCTGTAGGTTCCCTTTTTTTCAAAGGCCGCTCATCCATTGCCTCTCTGATTGAGGACATAATGGTCAAACCACCTAGACTTACCAGGACGCTGAAGACAAGCAGAAACATCGAGATTGGTATGGACTCAAAAAGCCGAACGACAATTTCATGTACTTCAGGCCAAGACTGTGGCTCAGACAACCACTCCTGCAAAGAGTTTGAGCCAGCTAATAGATTATTAATTTCCAGGATGGCGAATGGATTAAAGAGGGTTCCTAGATGTTGCAATACTTTCTCTGGCAGTACAGCTGGCGAGAAGCCGATAAGAAGATACATAAGCGGCAATTCCACCCAGTAGCCCGATCTCAAGAATAACCCAACTTGCGATACGAGGGTATATGCACCGGCTGATCCGCTAATGATGCCGCAGAGCAAAATCAGCCCAGAGAAGAAATATCCAAGGCAAAACAAAATCTTTTTCATGATCACCGGTCTTGCAGGTACGATTGTAGTTTAGTTTATATTCCTTCACACTCTGCTGGAATCTACTCTGGAACAAAATGTTGAGAGTCGTAGGAAAGAGGAGCCGATGCTCCGCAGTGTGCTTTGGAAAATGGATAGTCGAGTCAGTAGGATTGGATCTATCTGTGACCTGAAGACTTGCGCCCACCAGTGGGTGACGGGAATTTTCTCCAAGCGCTACGGACTATAGGAAAATCCCCTGTTC
>PPDG01000188.1 GCA_002899795.1 Desulfobacteraceae bacterium
GCCGGATTGGCAAATCCGTGGCTTGAGTTTCCATTCGGCAGGCAGGTAGGCGAAGGGGTCAAATACTTTATCAACTTGGACGCACATTATGTACTTTGGCAATATAGTTCCCCTGCAGTGCGCCCGGAGCAGGCTTTGCTAGAATGGGCTACCAGTCCATATGCTCGCTCACATACCATTGGTGCCAGAACTTACCAATTTGTCAACACACTGAGAGGTATGGCTAGAGATTCAAAAATTCTTTATAACAATGGCTCTATTGTCGTTATGCAAATATCTCAATAAGTAGGCAGGATTTGATGCTCCTCCGGGAATAGCCTCCGCCTTAGGACTGGAAAGCTAAATCTATCCTCATAATAGGTTTAAGGATGCCATCCATGAATTCTACCCGCAAGAATGACATTGTGGTCTTCCTGGCTACCGGTTTCTTCACCGGATTTCTCCCTACGATGCCCGGGACCTGGGGAACATTCGCTGGAATACCTCTGGTGATTATCTCCCACCGGTTAACCTCGATAATGCAACCGGTAGTTGCGGTTGTCTTCGTTACCTTTGCAGCCTATATCGCTGGCAGAGCGGAAATACTTTTTAAAGATCGCGACGCTAGACCTATAGTGATCGACGAGATGGTGGGTTTCCTCATAACCCTCCTCTGGCTCCCTCTGAACTTTCTGACTCTCTGTTTGGGTTTTTTTCTCTTCCGGTTGTTTGATATCGTTAAACCTCCTCCCATCAGCACTGTAGAAAAACGATTGCACGGGGGTTGGGGTATAGTGCTGGACGATGTCCTCGCCGGGGTTTTTGCCAATGTTACCTTGAGGTTGTTGCTCATCGTTGCGGGGCTTCTTTAACGGACCTTGTCGGAATCGCGGCTGGAAAGCCGCTCCCACAGTTATGATTCTCTTGGACCACTGGAGCGTTGGAGTACTGGAGAATTAGAAATTTGTTTGTAATTTGGTGCTTGGAGTTTGGGATTTCATAGACTCCACCACTCCAGTACTCCATTCCCATAGTGGTTAAAGAATTAATCAACCGGTGAAGATACTGCCATGTATGGTGAATTGATTACCGTCGGCGATGAATTGCTCTCAGGACGGACCGTTAATAACAACGCCGCCCACATGGGGCATCATCTGAGGCTGGCAGGCTTCCAAATCCGTTGGACAACGGTAGTGGGAGATCGAGAGGAGGACATTGTTGCGGCCTTGCAGCGGGCTATGGAACGGGCCCCTTTTGTTCTGGTCACCGGTGGTCTGGGTCCCACCGAAGATGACCGCACCAATGCTGCAGTAGCTACAGCTCTCGGGAGGCCACTGCAGCGAGACCCCGAATCCTGGCAGGTCATTACCAACCATCTCAAGAAGCACAACATACCCATGACCCAGCCCATCGCCAAGATGGCAGAACTTCCCAAAGGTGCACGGCGCATAGATCTGACTCGCCCCAGGGCAGGCTATTATATTAGCCATGCAGACAAACCTCTCTTCTTTCTGCCAGGTGTTCCTGAAGAAATGGCGGATATGCTGAAAGCTTTCGTTCTGCCCACCCTCAAAGAACGATTTCCTGAGCCAATCACTATTCGTTCACAGGTCCTGCGCATCTTTGGACTCAGGGAGTCGGAAATAGCACAGCGGTTGGCAGAGTTGGATAAAAAATATTCCACCGTTGGTTTTGGCTACTTCCCGCACTTCCCGGAAAACCATTTGAGTCTGACTGTCCAAGCTTCAACTGCGACCTCGGCCGATGGCATTCTTGAAGAAGTTGTTCAAGCCGTTGTCCAAGAATTGGGACTCTACGTATATGGCCGGGGAGATGACCGCCTGGAAATGGTAGTGGGACATAGCCTTATGGATAATGGCTGCACTCTGGCCCTGGCTGAATCGTGTACTGGCGGCTTAATTGCCCACCTTATTACCAACGTCCCTGGGAGTTCTGCTTATTTTGATCGCAGTATGGTAGCGTACAGTGATGTTGCCAAAACCAGCCATCTCTTGGTATCACCTGATCTCATTTCCCGGCGCGGTGTGGTGAGCATGCAGGTAGCTGAAGCTATGGTGCGAGGGCTCAAAAGAGAAAGCGAAGCGAATATTGCTCTGGCCGTGACCGGGCTTGCCGGTCCCACGGGCGGCACACCGGAAAAACCCGTTGGCACAGTATTCTTGGCTCTACTGAGCGACA
>PPDG01000083.1 GCA_002899795.1 Desulfobacteraceae bacterium
ACGCTATTGATTTTACCGAAACTTGTGCTTTCTTGCCAGACTAACAACTATCAGATTTTACAAGATAATGTCATATAGTTTTCGTATATCTCAAGGCGGCCAATGGTGTCAACGCCTGAGATAGATAGCAGGTAGTGCGCCACGAGGCTGCACAGGGGATAAGGGTTTGGCCCCTTGGAGTCGGCTTGCAGGAGCAGGCTCCAAAACACCTCAAGCTGCATCGGTCAAGAGCCGTTGTGGTGAGCGTTGAGGAAAAGGTCCTGCATGACGGGATCAGTTGTGAGTCAGAGAGACGAGCGCAAGCGAACCATCCGATGAGGTGTCGAAAATAATTCTGGCGACGTCAAAACTGGTGGCTTTCTGTACGCCAGGATAAGTCCAGAGGGAACCTGCTTACTGTCTGGGCGGCGTCCGGCATAAAGGTGGCGTGACTCTGACTTAGGCCTCTGTGTGGAACGTGGGAACCTGTCGCCTCGATGTCAAGGGAGAAACTCAAGTGGAGGCCCCACGAGAGTGAGAGTACCGATGCGAGGCACAGGGACGGAGCAGCTTGTAGTAGTGATGAAGTCTCTGTAATGGGGATGGAGCGAAGGGGCTGCATCGTCCGGCTTTATTGAGTGGTCAACCAGTGATGGGAGGAGCCATTGAGTAAAGCGAAGCCGTTTTCGATTGCCAAAAGTGAGGTTTGGCAAGCCTACAAGAAGGTAAAGGCGAATCAGGGTGCAGCTGGAGTAGATGGGCAGTCGATTGAGGAGTTTGAAAGGGATCTTGCGAACAACCTTTACAAGCTCTGGAATCGGATGTCTTCTGGGAGCTACTTTCCGCCACCAGTACGCAGGGTGGATATCCCGAAGCCAGATGGCAGATTGCGATCGTTAGGGATTCCGACGGTAGCGGACCGGATCGCCCAGATGGTAGTCATGCAGCGACTGGTGCCGAAGCTGGAGTCCTGTTTTCATCCGGACTCCTATGGCTACAGGCCGGGCAAGTCGGCCCTTGAAGCGGTCGGACAAGCCCGCAGGCGGAGCTACCAATACAATTGGGTGTTGGATCTGGATATCAAAGGCTTCTTCGACAACATCGATCATGAGTTGTTGATGCGTGCGGTACGGAAGCACACCAAGTGTAGATGGATGTTGCTCTATATTGAGCGGTGGTTGCGTGCTCCAGTGCAACTGGTTGATGGGCAAATGTTACAGCGGGACAAGGGAGTGCCGCAGGGTGGGGTTATAAGCCCTCTGCTGGCAAATCTCTTTCTGCACTATGCGCTTGATAAGTGGATGGAGAGAGAGTTTCCTACAGTTCCGTTTGAGCGCTATGCTGATGATGTGATCTGCCATTGTGTGAGCGAAAAACAGGCCAAGTACCTGCTTGGTTGCATTAAGCGGCGGCTGGCTGAATGTCGTCTGGAGTTACATCCTGAGAAGACGAAGATTGTCTACTGTAAGGATGCTAACCGGCGAGGCAGTTACCGGAACGAGAAGTTCGATTTCCTGGGCTTTACCTTTAGGCCTAGGTTATCGAAGAATCGCAAGGGTAAATTCTACGCTCGTTTCAGTCCGGCAGTCAGCAACGGGGCGACCAGGTCTATTCGTCAGACGATGCAGAGTTGGCGACTGCCTCGACGCAGTGACAAGTCGCTAGAGGATTTCGCTCGCATGTTCGATCCCGTGATCAGGGGATGGATCAACTACTATGGCAGTTACTATCATTCAGCGCTTTGTCCAACTCTTTGGCACCTGGATAGGCTTTTATCGATGTGGGCAAGTCGGAAATACAAACGCTTACGAGGACGTCAGCGCGGGGCGCAGCAATGGCTGAGGCGTATAAGAAAACGCCAACCATGGCTGTTTGCTCACTGGCGTTTTGCGTATGGTTCGGCTGGACGATAGGAGCCGGATGAGCCGAGAGGCTCACGTCCGGTTCTGGGAGGGCGTGGGGGTGTGACTCCCCCGCGCTACTCGACTCTACACTTCTACCTCCATAGGGATGAGTACTATATATGGCAGCAGGCTCTCAAAAGTGAAAGTGTGGATTAAAGTATGAGATATTTAGTCAGTCGAGAAACCCAACGAAGCTGTTTGCCCGTCTATTTATATGGGTCGAAAAAGACATGATTCAATATAAAAAAATAGCTCATCAAAATTGTTTAAGGTGATAAATGATTTTAATTTAT
>PPDG01000054.1 GCA_002899795.1 Desulfobacteraceae bacterium
AGGCGGCGAGAATGATTGTCAAGAAAACACATGAGAGACGCAGAGAGCATCCTTCGACGGGCTCAGGACAGGTGGGGCATAGAGCGTAGGGTAAAAAGACAGGGATCAGAAGTCAGAAGTCAGAGGTCAGACGACAGACGACAGACGACAGATGACAGATGACAGATGACAGAAAGTAAAAATAAGGCCCAGTTAGTGTCAACTGCTGGATACTAAGACTTTAGATTGCAGATTGGAGACAGGCTAAACCGGCTCAACAGACATTGGGCATCGGGAAATAATTTCGAATTGCGAATTGCGAATTGTGAAACTGGGAACCCGCCCGTAGGGTGGGAGTCCGAAGGACAATTTTAACTTACGACAAATGACGCGAAGCTCATACAGTTTCCAGCTGATCGCTGACGGCTGAAAGCTAATTTTGCTTAAAACTTATCTTCTACCCGATTCATCTCTCCAGAACCGATAACGTAAGACCTTATAGCCATTCCTAAAGTGAATATCCTCTAAGAACACCTTCTCGTTGGCATTAACATCATGGCAAATCTGAATGTTGGCCTTATGCAGTTGCTCTGAAAGAGGCAAGTCACGAGCCACTTCAATCGTGTAATAATCGGTGTCTTGTTTTTCAGTATCCATATCCAAATTCCCTCCTGAGTTGGGGAAGACAAGATTGAGCATAAAATATTCCCCCCTCAGTTATTAGTCTGCCACAAGACCCAATTTGTTTCACTTCTAATTTAAAAAAACTGAGCACAGAAGATTCACCACAGAGGCACAGAGGACACAGAGGAGGGTGGTTTTTCCCTGGCCGGGAGCCCCGCTTTTCAGCGGGACAGGCCTCTGGCCAGGGAAAAGAGCCTCCGCCTCCGACGAAAGCTCTTTAGCCTGTCTGCAACCGTTGACATGAAGCCAGCGGTGTACTAGATCGTGCCCGAAGGGCTGCAATCTTTTGCCCGATCGCCGTCTCCCGATCGGGCAAAAAAATTTTCTCTGTGCTCTCCGTGTCTCCGTGGTTAGCAAAGGCATCTACAGTATGCGGAGCTAAAGGAATATGCGTAAAGCAAAATCATTGGTGGAAGCGGCTGGAATATCTTGCTTTTCTGCGCTTTTCAAACTCTTCCCTCAGCACATCAAGTTTTTTCTGTTGATCGCTGTTCAGCTCCTTTCTTATCTGTGCAAAACCCTCATCCATTATTTTCTTAATCTCGGGGCTATTTTTGAGGAAAAACTCCCGTCGCTTTTCTCCCATTTGCTCAACGATCTTTTCTACCTTAATCTTTTGGTCTGGCGTCAACTCCAACTCTTTGGAAAGCTTTCTCATGATGAAGTCCTGTCTGGCCTTGGGATCTTTTCTTAGATGCTCAAACCGGTCTTTAAGATAGATCCTCGTTCCAAAAGAGCCGGCCAGGACACCAAGGACGAACACAAGCAATAAACCTGAAATTAGTTTCCATCTCTTCATGGTTCCACCTCAGAGCCCTGCGAAGAGGGCAAAAGTTAGTTCTTCTGTACCGTTCATAAAAAGTTGAAACACCTCGTACCCGGAGGTGAAATCGGAAACAGCGAAAAGTACTGTTAATCCAAATATTAACAGACAAGTAACCGGAGCAAGTTGCCAGACCAGTTGCTCGAGCATCTCAGGAAAGGTTGGTGTCGGCTGTAGTGTACCGAGCTCCCGAACGCGGCGCATCACCTCCTGCTGCCACTGATCTCCGACTTCAACGTTTTCCTTTTCCTGATACGCTTTTCTGAGTATTGCTTGCAACACTTCAGGTTCTATTTTTGGCGGGTTCATCTGCTACCCTCTCTATCTTAATTTTGCTTGCGTTAGGAGCTTATGCAGTTTCTTGCGCGAGCGAAATGATCGCACTTTTACATTGGCAATGCTCCATCCGAGAAGATCCGCGGTCTCCCTCAACGAATACCCTTCAAGGTAGACCAGCTCCAACACCATCCTGTCCGCCGCTGATAGTCTATCCAAGGCCCAATCCAATATCTCCCTGGCTTCTTTTTGTAAGCTTTGTTCATGGAAGGATTGACTTGCTTGAGCGGATATGGCCTCTTCCAGCCAAACCTGGTTCTTCTCTGTAAGAGAGCTCATGGGGAGTTCTCTAGATTTATAATGTTTTCGCCAAAGTCATAACAGGTTCTCACGGCAATTGTTGACAGCCACT
>PPDG01000122.1 GCA_002899795.1 Desulfobacteraceae bacterium
AGCCCGTGGTCGGGCCAAGTTAACTAGTTGACAGGATAAGAAAAGTTGTTGAAAATAGGTTTAATGTGGCCCCAGTAACGCTCTTTTTAGGGGCAAAAACAGCATTTTTCGGCAGAGACATGTGCTCAGCTGACGGGAGGCAACTAGCAGCAGGCGGCACTGGCTCATAAAAGAGTTGGCACTGGAGCAAGGGTACAGAGTTTGTAGCCGGCCCGAGGTGTCAACTTTGTGAGCCGAGAGTTTCTTATCTTATCGATTTTAGCCCCGAAAACGACGATATTGGGGCTGGAAACGGGTATTTTTGGAACACTAATGTAAATATTTCAGTATGATACCTTGGCCCGACCACGACGCGGTCCTCGAGTTGAACCACTGAGTTAAGATCAACCGAGGGGTTAATCATAGGGGCGCAGTTAAGGGGTCAGAGGATTTTCCCTTCCCCGGTGAATTATGGGAAATCTCGCCTACATATGCTCTAGGGTCGAAGACAAAAAACGTGACTATGCCCAATATGATTTCTCCAATGTTCAAGACGACGCGCTAAAAACCTTTTTCGATTTGGCCCAAGAGTTCGAGTCTCTGGAAGACCTCTACCTCGTCTGCGTAGCCGTACCTAAGACCCACTTCGGGCTCGATACGAATTTTTACTTGATGGATAACAAAAGAGAGGTGCTGGTCTTAGTCTGCACCAGCAAAGAAGGATATCAGGGATCCCCCGACAAACTATCACCTTCGTCCATCAAGCCGCGAAATGAAGCATTCATTGAGAATAACTCCTTGTTCACCCCCATATTCGGCAAGACGGCGACACAGGATGTGGGAGCCAGCACAAAAAAGCAAGCACTTCTCGGCATGCTGCAAGTTACTCCTGGAAGTAATCTCAGCGAAAGCGAAAAATTCTATTTCCAGAAATTTGCCAACCGAATCGGCTATGCCATTTACAACAGGATTTTGAAACAAAGAAATGTTGAACATTTGAAATTCATCGAATCACTTGTTGCTGATATAGAACACAATGTTATAGTGCCCAATATGGCCTTTCGCCTCTTTCTTAAACGCCTCAAGGCGAAGATCCGGAAAAACCGTGAGATAGAAAGTGTGCTTCAGGAGAAATGCTCTGAGCTTGCTGAAAATGGCACCGTGGACCACGTCTGGCAGGAGCAGGTAATGGCCGAACTTCAAGAGGTAAACCGCGGCCTGGAGGATGAGTTTGGCAACATAGAAAAGCATAATCACAACGTTAGTCTTTTCGTCGAAAGTCTATTCCGCCGGAGCCACTTTCAAGAAGGCCGATTTATTCCACGAAAGCGTCGCTGTAACTTCAAAAAGCAAATCATTGATCCTCAGTTGGAGCGATACCAAGAGCGTTTCCACTCCAAGGGCATAACAATAGACAACCAGCTAGGTGGAGTGCCGGATGAGTCCATAGTAGTGGTGGCGGATCTAGGATTAATCTCGCAAGTTTATGCCAACCTGTTTTCAAATGCTTTGAAATACACGCGCACCGTACATGATGGGGAGGGAAACCCGAGGACATTTGTCGCCTTTGGGCAAGAAGTCCTGAAAGACTACTTCGGTTCGGGCCAGGATGGGATAAAATTCAACGTATTCAGCACAGGATCGCACACCCCCCCCGAGGAGCGCGACCGTATTTTCGAAGAAGGATATAGAGGAACCGAGGCTGGTGGTAAGCCAGGCACCGGTCACGGATTGAGCTTCGTCAAAAGAGCGGTGGAGATCCACGATGGTGAGGTTGGCTACGAGTCAACTCCTCTGGGAAACAATTTCTATTTCATCCTGCCAATAGAGTAGTTGCTACATCGGACAGCGGTACTGTTTCGTTGTTGACGGTGGCTGAGTTCGACGTTTAGAACTACCTAAATGACGAAACTCGAAGGTACGTGTATGTCATCGAATAAGATGCGATTAGACAAAGAAAAACTGGACCGGATTGTAGCTGAAGCCCGGAGCAACCGCCAGCAGCGGGAGCAAGGTTATCGGGATCAGGCGCTCAAGATCTATCCCTGGATCTGTGCGCGGTGCGGGCGCGAGTTTCAAGGCAAGAAACTCCGTGAGCTCACGGTCCATCATAAGGACCACAACCACGATAACAATCCGCCCGACGGGAGCAACTGGGAGCTACTGTGTCTCTACTGTCACGACAATGAGCCCTC
>PPDG01000082.1 GCA_002899795.1 Desulfobacteraceae bacterium
GAGATCAGGCGGATACGTTTTTCACTCTTTGATCGTCTGGTCTTGACTCCAGTGGAGTTGGTGACTGCTTGGAAGGCGTCACTTGTAGCACTGTTTCTTATATTTTTGCTAAGCGGCTTGGGGCGGAATGGGTTCAGTTTTGCTGGAGCCCTATCGCGGGGCTTTACATTAGGGTTGACGTATTTGGGAGCGCTCCTGATGGGGGCAGTCGTTACTCCGGCTCTCCTTCCATGGATTCCTGGTAGGGCTTTTTCTCTCAAAGGTGCCCAGGTGGGATTGCTGTGGGCATTGTTGCTCAGCCTTACTCTGGCATCAAACTGGAGTGGAGCGAGTCTTGTTGGCCTATTTTTCATAGCCCCGGCACTCACTGCCTATTTTGCCATGAACTTCACCGGCTGTAGCACCTTCACTTCCCTCTCTGGTGTGGAGAAAGAGATGCGCATTGCCGTGCCGGTGATTATCTTATCAATTGTGTCAGGTGGGGCTGCCTTACTGGTGGGCAGGTTCTTGTGAGGAAAAAAATGGATCTTCGTTATCTGAAAGATGTTGTTACGCTTGAGCTGGACAGTGACAAGTGCACTGGCTGCGGTCTGTGCACTCATGTGTGCGGTCACGCGGTATTTGTGCTCAATGGTGGAGTTGTCGAAATTTCGGACAGAGATGGCTGCATGGAGTGTGGGGCTTGTGCCATGAACTGCCCAGCGGAAGCTGTCACCGTGCGACCAGGAGTAGGCTGTGCCTGGGCGATATTCACCGATTGGTTTAAGAAAACTGGAGTCAGTGAGCACCAGACAGCATGCAGCGAGAACTAAGCACTAGGCACTGGGCAATACTTAAAATTGTTGAAACGGTAAGGAGTTAAGAGGCAAATTTCAGAATTGTGGAGCATGAAGAATAAGGGGTAAGGCACAGGTAATGAGGAGTGAAAAAACCTCTTTTATGCCCTGAGCCTTAAGCCTTGCGCCCTCTGCCTGCTCCGAAGGAGCTGATATGGAAACCAAAACGTTATCGATACCAAATATCTCCTGCGGTCACTGTGTGATGAGTATCAAGAAAGAGCTCGGTGAGATGGAAGGCGTTGCCAAAGTGGAAGGAGACCCTGCGAGCAAGAGTGTCACCCTGGAATGGGATGCGCCGGCCACTTTGGAAAAGATCAAAGACACACTGAAAGAAATTAACTACCCCGCCGCTGACTAGGTAGCGACGAGTAAGGCATAAGGAGTAAGCAGCATTTTGACTAGGCACTAGACACTATACACTAAGCACTAAACTGACTTTAGAGATTTCTTGTTATTTAAACTTTTACTTGGCGTTCAATAAAATGATCAGTTTATGCACTCCTGGAATGGTTTTCGCTCTGTGTTTACCTTTTACTGCCTAGTGCCTACTGCTTAGTGCCTAGTACGCATAGCGCGTAGTGCTATGCGGCGAACGAAGTGAGTTTCCATGTCCAGCGAAAATATCACATTGCCAATAACCGGAATGAGTTGCGCCAATTGCGCCCTGAGCATCGAAAGGACCCTCAAGAAGGTTCAGGGGGTTGGGGGGACGAACGTCAATTTTGCGGCGGAACAGGCATCAGTATCTTTTGACCCCGGAAAAGTCAAAGTTAGTGACCTGGTCAAAATGATTGAGGATGCTGGCTATGGCATTGCCACCGCCAAGGTTGAGCTGCCCATAACCGGAATGACCTGCGCCAATTGTGCCATGAACATCGAAAGGACCCTAAACAAAAAGGTTTCTGGAGTGGTGCGGGCTTCAGTCAATTTTGCCAGTGAACGAGCGAGCGTTGAATACCTGCCAACCCTGACCAGTGTCGATGCCATAATTGCTGCTGTTCAGAAGGCGGGTTTTGACGCCATCATTCCAGATGAGAGCCCGGAAGCGGAGGATGTGGAGCAAAGGGCACGACGCGCTGAGATTGCAGAGCAAACCAGAAAATTCGCTGTGGGTCTCCTTTTCACTGTACCACTTTTTCTCGGGAGTATGGGCAGGGACTTTGGCCTTTTGGGAGCTTGGAGTCATGCTCTCTGGGTCAACTGGGTTTTCTGGATTTTGGCAACTCCGGTGCAGTTTTACACGGGCTGGGATTATTACACCGGTGGCCGGAAAAGCCTGAGGAACCGCAGTGCCAACATGGACGTGTTAGTGGCCATGGGTTCA
>PPDG01000010.1 GCA_002899795.1 Desulfobacteraceae bacterium
AAGGGGAAGGCTCGTCCACAACGAGCAATTCGCGCCCTTTTATGGCAGTGTAGCTTTTGAAGATGCACCAAATCTTCATGCTGGCCTTTGCGGGGCTAAGAGTGGAAGGAGGGGTGGCTCAGGTGCTCGTTGTTTCGCAGCCTCCCCCTTTGGCCTTCCTGGTGTTGCTTCTGAGTGACTGGTGGGAGGCCTGTGCCACTTCCGCAGCTGTGGGTAGGGGAGCCCCTGGCCCGCCGGAGGCGGGAACAGGGAGGGGGCGCCTTCCCCCGCACCCAGCTGCGCTTGAAGTGACCAGGCCTGAGCCTTGGAACGACAGAAGAAACACCAGGAAGACATTTTCATTTCCTAATGAGATTTCAACTCGGCAATAGCTTCAATGCATAAACATTAAGCATACATTTTTTGGGGAAATTCTGTTTAGCCGGCGGGAAAGGGGGCGAAGTCCTGGGCTGGCAAAGAACCTCGGCAGTTAGGCTTTCACTATGTTGCGGGAAGCTTCAGTTGGTTTGGAGTCGGGGAGTTGGCTCTGAGTTGACTGGATTTAGGCTGCAGTCTCTTCTCTTTCTGCTATTTTTGTCAGGGCTTTTTGGGCTTTGTTCTGCCACAGGCTGTCTTTCTGCTTATTGAGTTTCTGAAGAGTTTTACGGGATTTGTTCGTGCCGATGTTCCCCAAGGCTTCGCAAATTGCGGCTATTGTTTCTGCCTTGATGGCTTTTCCTTTTATTGTAGAGAACTTGAGGCGGCCTATGCTGAGCTGGCGTTTGATCGTCGCCAGCAGGAAGTCCTCAAGAGAGCCTTCACCCGGCAGTTGAAGATTGCCATAGAAACCCAGGGCCTTATAAAGGTATGGTTCAAGTCGCTCTGTCTTGGCCGAAGGAGAATCTTCAGAGTTCTTCAGCATCTCGAGAAATTTCCCCAGGGCAGTTGTGCTCTTGACCCTGGCCAGGCAGTGAATCACCTCTTTCTGAACATCTATGTCTGGGTCATTGAGTAGATCGAGGTATAGGCTTTTGCCCTCAGCGCCTTTGATTCTGAAAAATACCCTCAGTGCCTCCACCCTGATATGAGGGCTTTCATGACTGAGATAGCCCAGAAGGGTGTTGGTCAAGGGTTGCAGATGCTCATCAGACTCTATCTCTCCCAGCACCCGGAGGATGTCGATTATGGACCTTGTTTCGCTTCCTTTTTCGTTTAGTTTGTTGCAGACAAGGCCGATGGTTGTGGGATCGATTTGGGCAACTATCTCAACTGCATTTTTCTTGACCAAAAGATCACGGCTTCTCACCAAAATGGGGACAAGGTGAGGCACCGACCTGCCGCCAAGTGCGAGAAAAATCGGAGTTATGGTTTGGCAGATCTCCATTTTTCCAATGAGAAATCTTTTCTTCAATGCCGAGAGGGTCTCACCCTTGCTAATTTCATCTAGGATTTCCCCGGCGTAGGTGGAGCGGTGTTCTTTCTCATGAAAGTGCCGATCCAGGCAATGTATGATCTCTAAGACTGCTTCATAATGATCTCGGCGTATCAATTCAGGAATAAGCTCCATCAAGGCTCGAGCCACCCGGAGATATTTTTCCTCGTCCTGAATCTTGTCGAACTGGGTGAGAAAGGAGTTGCTGTCCTGGAGGAATTTTCTTGTCAGCTGCTCAAGCCTGATCCGTTGTTGCATGGATTTGGGAAGCTGTTCAGCAGAGATAAGTTTGTGCTTGACATACTCTTGGAGGACGGACTCTCTTCCCTTGACTTCCCCTAGATTGAGGGCAGAGGCGAACTGTTTGGCGAGGGTGACAGATTTTCCCTGAACTGGCTCTGTCTCCTCAGGGCGGAAAGTCTCTTTGAGCAATGTTTGGGATACCTGAATGAGAAGGTCAGCGGCAAGAGCCTCGATTACTTCTTCGTCGATTTCAGCCTCTTTAAATTCCTCGGTTACGGCGAGATCACTGTTCATCAAAATATGGTAGATGGCTTCAGCATTTCGCAATGGTCTAATTAAGTCCTGGATGATCTGCTTTCTGACTTTCTTCAGCCCTTCCAGGTCGAGGTCCGTGAAAAAGGGGACCAAACTGAAGTCTTTCTTGAGACGAGTAAGGGCGATCTGAGATCGCCAAGGAATGTTTCGTGCGGTAACGAGTTCTTCATTGTAGATGTAAGAGATGTTGAA
>PPDG01000566.1 GCA_002899795.1 Desulfobacteraceae bacterium
AAGGCTGCAAGCAAAGGTGGCAGAGTTGGAGGAAAGTTGGCTGGATCTGGAAATGGCGATGGAAGACGGAAACTGAGTCCCTGGCGAAAAAATCGGGGACAGACCAGAATGGCACTTAGTGCGGCCGGGCAAGGTCGTGTATTCCAGCGGGTGAGATTCCCGCTCCGGCAAGGCGGGCCAGCCACCGGATAGAGAACCTTGGGCCGGAGGGAGTGATCCCAAAGGTCAAGCACAGGGGGATCAAGACAGCAGGCCGTAAACGCAAGTTGAACGGATAGAGCCTCGATAGCATTCCTAACTGGGAGTGGCGACGATGTTAAGTGATCGGAAGCCCACACGGTACAGTGCATATGGTAAGTGCTGTATTGGCTCCTCGGGGTCGGAGACGATGGCATGCTGGATATTGGGAGTACACGGCAACCCGGGAGACCCTACAGTGTCTCTCAAGGAAGGAGAGTAAGGTGGAACAAGTGATAATAAAGCGAGGACCACTGAAGTGCTGTAGGGAGTCGGACAATGACGTAGTACTGTTGAGGCCGGGTAATGCCGGAAGAGGGAAGGTCATTGCAACAACAACAGCGTTGTCGGGACATACACATCATGCCCAGTAATGAAGAAGGTGTAGAAACGAAACTGCAACGCATAGCGGAGAAGGCCCGCAGTGATCCGAAGTGTCAGTTCACCAGTTTATTTCATCTGATGAGCCGGGACTTGCTGTGGGAATGTTTCTGGCAACTAAAGGAAAACAGAGCCAGCGGTATTGACCGGGTCACCAAAGAGCAATATGCAGAAAACCTGATGGGAAACCTCGATGATCTCATCGGGCGGCTCCATCGGATGGCGTACACCCCGCAACCGGTGCGTAGGGTTTATATTCCCAAGCCTGGAAGCGAGAAGAAACGGCCACTGGGTATCCCCGCCCTAGAGGACAAGCTGGTACAAGCCGGACTGAGCAAGATCCTCCAAGCCATCTATGAGCAAGACTTCATCGATGACGCCTACGGATTTCGCCCTAACCGGAGCTGCCACGATGCCCTGCGGACACTGAGTCAGACCATCGAACGTCAAGGCACACAGTACATTGTCGAAGCCGACATTAAAGGCTTCTTCGACAACGTTGACCAAGACCAACTGATGGGATTTCTGGCTCACCGCATCGCCGACAAGCGTGTACTGCGCTACATCAAGCGATTTCTCAAGGCGGGAATCCAGGAGGATGGTGTCTATCGAGCCAGCGACAGAGGGACGCCCCAAGGGGGTGTGATCTCCCCGTTGCTCGCAAACATCTATCTTCACTATACCCTGGATCTATGGTTTCAACGGCGGTTTCAAAAGAGCTGTACCGGTACAGCCCGGTTCATCCGTTTTGCAGATGACTATGTTGCCTGTTTCAAGCAAGAAGCAGATGCTAAACGATTCCGCATGGAGATGGAGCAGAGGCTAAACCAGTTCGGGCTGGAGATTGCCCCAGAGAAGACCAAGATTCTGGAGTTTGGTCCGTTGGCGCAGCAGAGGGCGAAGAGACGAGGAGAGAGGAAGGCAGAGACCTTCGATTTTCTCGGATTTACCCACTACTGCACCACCTCAAGGAATGGCAAGAAGTTTCGTGCAGGTCGCAAGACCATCAGTAAACGCATGAGTGCCAAGCTGAAGCTCTACAAACAGTGGTTACGGTCAAATCGTACCCTGCCAACAGCGGTAATCATGCGTACGACAGCCAACAAATTGAGGGGGCACTATGCCTACTACGGGGTAAGCGGCAACAGTAAGAGTATCAGCAATTTTGCCTATGAAGTCAGAATGATACTCTTCAAATGGCTGGGTCGTCGAGGAAAGCGAGGGAGCTTGAGTTTTGAGAAGTTTGACCTGCTGCTGCGACGATTCCCGCTGCCTCCAGCGCGTATTTTGGTGAACCTATGGTAACTTCACTGTGAAGTGTGTTGTTGAGGAGCCGTGTGCGTGAATAGCGCAAGCACGGTTCTGTGAGGGGTGTGATGACAATGGCTGTATGGAGAGGATATTGTGGCACCGGTGGGAAACCAGCCGGAAACAGAGAAGACAAACTCGATCCTAACCAGCCAGAGAAATCCATCTACTCGACCTTAAGCAGTTTCATAAATATACGAAGTACAATTGGCCACGGAAGCACACGGAAAAAC
>PPDG01000555.1 GCA_002899795.1 Desulfobacteraceae bacterium
AGATACGGGTCGGGTAGGGACGACTATTTGGTAAGAAAGTGGGGTAAGAAATAGCCAAATCATCGATGCGCTTCTATGCAAGCAACGCCTTCCGGGCCCACAACAGCATTGTGAGATGCTCCAGCGGGCAGATTAAGTCGGTCACCAGGGTTTAAGGTCACCTTCTCATTGCTAGCCGGTAGACCGAAGGTGATTGAACCACTCACCACATGGATCACTTTGTTGTATGAGTGGGAATGGGCACTGTAAACGTCGCCGGGTGCATTGGACCAACGATAGCCATGCAAGCCTTCCTCGGCTAGGATCTTTGTAATTGTCTCCTCATCCGGGCTTGTACCACCAGACCATCTAATAATCTCAACTTTACGATTTGCCATAAATCCCTTTTCCTTCAATCTTATGCAATGCGGCTGTTAATTAACCTGGTTAGAGTTCAGCCGGAAATGGCAGATTGTCATTCTGAGCGAAGCGAAGAATCTCCTGCGAACCAAGAAATTAAGAGATTCTTCGTCGCTTTCACTCCTCAGAATGACAAGCAAGAGCTAGGTTTACGGATGCAAACTATCAAGATTCAGGGGCGAAACAACTGAAAAGCTATGCACTGTTACCCACTGAATCCAACACCCCTGAAAGGTTCGAGAAGTACGCTTCTCACCAGCCAATCCCCGTTATTTTTCAATAATTCCAGCTTAAGACGATAAAGGTCAGCGGTTTCTCCCACCTCCTCGAGCCAACCTCGAGGATCCCTGTACAGATCTTTGAGTTCCGGAATGGATCGTTCTTTTTTGACTATCATGAAATAGACTTTTGCGGATGCCTCCCGGCCACTTTCCTTGAGATCGACACTGGGCTCAGGATACATGACTTTGAAATTACCGTAATGGTTGAACGCGAACCAGAGTATCCTTCTGACCTCTCGACCATCATGCTTACCTGGCCGGGCGACAAAGTCCTCGGTAGTGAGTTTTAAAAGACCAGCGGCATTGTGTTCTTCAGCCAGTTTCGCACCTTCCTTGATTAGATTTTGGATCTGTTCTGTGTCGTCCTCTTTTGAGCATGCAGCCAGAAGTAATAAAGTGATCAGCAGAAGTGTGACCAGTCTTGCCAGAGATGGATTAAACCCTCCAATCCTCATGCGAGCAAATAGTGTTGGGCTCATATTCCACCAACTCCACCACTTGAATACTTTGAGATTGCACGGAGGTGGATAAGAGAAGAAGCTGCGCAATAATTACCATTATTTACGCGGGCTCGGCAAGACCAACTTGAAGATTAGCGCAGCCAGCACTGCTATGATACCGATAAGTCCCAACCGGCGCATATCGCCTGGGCTGATATAGCTGGAATCATTTGTAAAAGATGCCAGGTGATTGGTAATGGTGAAGTATTTGTAACCGTAGTTTTCTGGATCTAAATCGAAGGCTTTGTCGAAATCTGCAGCAGCCAGATCCTCTTGCCCCAACTGTCTGTATGCCTTTGACCGTACTGTATATGCTCTACCAATGGTTGGCTGGGCGGTGCCAATTTCAATGGCCGTGGTGGCGTCTTGAATGGCCTTCTCCGGAAAACCTTTCAGATGATAGGCCTCTGCCCGATAGCCGTAAGCACTTGCAAGGTTTGGCTCTAGCTCGAGAGCTCGGGAGAATTTATCTATGGCCACGTCTAAATTGCCCATTCTCATCTGGGCTAGACCGAGCATCCGGTAACCCTCCGGGTCCGAGGGTCTAAGATTAGTAAATTTGTAAAAATCGTACATCATTTTGTCGTAATTCTCTTGGAAGTAATAGAGTCGCCCCCTTTTGTCATAGGCAATTGCCAGCCGTGGATTGAGCTCCAGTGCTTTGGTGAAGTAGTGGATCTTTTTGTTGACCATGGAACTCTCCAGGCCAAGATTGAAAAGCTGCGTGGCATCCTGACCCCAGGCTGGACACACAGAAATGAGAATGGCAATTATCACAGCTAAAAGCGTTCTTTTCATTGCTGCTTCCCTCTATTAGTCTTCAAAAGGGTAACTCTTTGCCGTTTTGTTTCCAACCCACCTTTGACAGGTAGTCGTCCACTGGGGGAGATTTGTTACAAGACTGGGAAAAGAAAATTACTAGGTGTGTTGGTGAATTTTAAAGCAGTGCTTGGCATCAGAGCTTTATTGTTAACCAC
>PPDG01000248.1 GCA_002899795.1 Desulfobacteraceae bacterium
CCTTACAAAACCTCTGGCCACTGCCTTGACGGTACTCTGTCTTGTCAGCCAGGAAAAGCTTCAACTGGATGATTCACTGGCAGAGCTTCTGCCCTCAACAAATATTCCCCAAGACAAGAAGGAAATTACCCTCAGACAGCTGCTCTGCCACTGCTCTGGCCTGCCAGCTTGGAAGCCGTATTACCTTTCCTTGCAGACCCTTCCCCTGAAAGACCGTAAACCAAGCTTACGTCAAATGATCTTACAGGAACCCCTTGACAGTTCCCCGGGCACCACCACTACCTACAGCGATTTGGGATTTCTTCTTATCGAGTGGATCCTTGAACAGATTAGCGGTCAGAATCTACACCATTTCACCCGGCAAAACCTCTTCGGCCATTTAGGCTGTGCCACCCCCGCCTTCCTCCCCCTGGATCGAGGGTCAGTCCAAGATCCTTACGAATTTGCTGACACCGAATACTGTTCCTGGAGGGCTAGAACCCTCTCTGGGCAGGTCCACGACGAAAATGCCTATGTTCTTGGCGGTGTGGCTGGCCACGCTGGGTTGTTCGGTACGGCCTCCGAGGTCAAATGTGTCCTCGATGCTATTTTGGACACATTGTCAACCGGAAACACTTCGGCTCCTTGGTCCAAAGAAAGGTTGTCCGAGTTCCTGCGGCCGGCCCGTCTTGATCCTGCCAGCACCTGGGCTCTAGGGTTTGACACCCCAGGCTCCTCGGATTCCAGCGCTGGTAACCATTTCTCGGCAGGAACCGTGGGCCATCTCGGTTTCACCGGTACCTCCTTTTGGCTTGACTTGCAGAGAGAGATGGCGGTAATTCTCCTCACCAATCGTATTCATCCCAGTCGGGATAACGAAAAGATCAAGGATTTCAGACCACTGCTCCACGACGCGGTTATGGAGGAATATGGCTAAAGAGCAAGCAGCTAGCAGGGGGCAGAGACCAGAAGTCGGAGATTAGAGGTCAGAGGAAAGAGTATAGCGGGAGGAGATGAGTTATGAAATCCTTCTGTGGGAGCGGCTTTCCAGCCGCGATATCACGGCTTTAACGATTTCAACGACCCTATGATACACCAACCCATTGACACAGACATACGCACGATCCACCTAATCGGTGTCTGTGGCACCGGCATGGGCACTCTGGCGGCGATGCTGCAGGAGGCAGGCTACCTGGTACGGGGCTCAGACGAAAATGTCTACCCTCCCATGAGCACCTTCCTTGCCTCCCGAAACATTCAGATCAAAGAAGGGTATCGGGCCGGGAACCTCGAACCTCCCCCTGATCTGGTGGTGGTGGGTAACGTTATCCGACGTGACAACCCCGAAGCGGTGGCCGCTGTGGAGCAAAACCTAGACTACTGTTCCATGCCTCAGGCCCTGCATAGATTTTTCTTAAACTCATCTCAATCGGTGGTGGCAGCTGGAACTCACGGCAAGACAACTACGGCGGCACTACTTGTCTGGCTACTCACCGTGGCTGGAATGGATCCGGGTTGCCTGGTAGGTGGATTGATGGCCAATTTCCAACAGAGCTATCTCCTTGGGCGTGGTCCTTACTTCGTGGTGGAGGGGGATGAGTATGACACCGCCTTTTTCGACAAAGGACCCAAGTTTCTCCACTACCAACCGCAAATATGTGTGCTCACCAGTGTTGAGTTCGATCACGCCGATATCTTCCCAGACCTGCAAGCGGTGGAAAACGCTTTTGCTCAATTGGTGACAAGCATTCCACCGGATGGTCTCCTAATAGCCAATGCTGACGACCCGGGGGCCTCCCGATTGAGTCGAAAGGCCCGCTGTCGGCTTGTCACCTACGGTTTGCAAGAGCCGGCACAAATTAGGGTGGAAATGGCGGAATATGGCGTTGGTACTACCCGCTTCAATGTTTCCGGGCCACAAGGGTTTGAGGCGAGCTTCAACTCCCCTCTTGCGGGAGCACACAACTTGAGTAACACCTTGTCCATGGTCTCCCTGGCCTACGAACTCGGTCTGGACCCAGGAACTATCCAGAAAACACTCACTAATTTCAAGGGCGTCCGCCGCCGCCAAGAGGTAAGGGGAGAGACAGATGGGGTCACGGTTATTGATGATTACGCCCACCACCCTACTGCGGTAAAAGCAACTCTCGAGGCGATGCGTCCTTTCTATGC
>PPDG01000353.1 GCA_002899795.1 Desulfobacteraceae bacterium
AGTACAGAATAATCGGAAGGTAAATGGCAGACAAACAACCCAGCATTGTGGCCCTGATTCCTGCTCGAGCAGGTTCGAAGCGAGTACCGGACAAAAATATTCGTCCGTTGGCTGGCCACCCCTTAATAGCTTACACCATTTCCTCGGCCTTGCAGAGCCAGGTTTTTTCTGCCGTCATAGTATCAACCGATTCCCAGCTGTATGGAGACATTGCAGGTCATTATGGCGCTGAAGTGCCACATTTGCGCCCATCTGAACTTGCTGGTGACCTCTCACCTGACATTGAATGGGTGGAGTACACCTTACGTCGACTTCAAGAGAATGGCCGCGACTATGATTGCTTCAGCATTCTGCGACCCACCAGCCCCTTTCGTCTGCCGGAGACAATCGAACGAGCCTGGCAAGCATTCCTCGCAGGAGAAGGTGCGGATTCATTACGTGCGGTGGAAAAATGCAAGCAGCACCCCGGCAAGATGTGGGTAGTGCGGGGTAATCGAATGGCGCCACTCCTGCCATTGACCCCTTCCGAGCAGCCTTGGCACAGCAGCCAATACCAGTCATTGCCAGAAGTATACGCCCAGAACGCCAGCTTGGAGATTGCCTGGTCGAGGGTGGTCTTCGAGAGCAGGACAATTGCCGGCAATGTATTGATGCCATTTTTTACAAAGGATTATGAAGGATTTGACGTAAACAGTGCTTATGACTGGAACCTGGCTGAACACCTGATAGACAGTGGTCAAGCTGGATTGCCTTCTATACCCCAATCCCCATATCCATTAGAGGAGTACGCAGAGTAATGCTAGAGATCAAGCTCATTCCGGAAAAAGAATTTCAGCGAGTCCGCGCGGCCGACATCAAGAAGTACGATAAATTGGGACTACTTGCCGACATGTGCAGGGCCAATGCTTTGGCCACGGTTAAGCGAGCAGGTTCCGGTCATCTTGGCTCCAGCTTTAGTTCGCTGGATATCGTAACGTTTCTCTATTACTCTGAGATGAACACGGTTGAAGTTGGAATAAACCACCCGGACCGTGACATTTATTTTTCATCAAAAGGACACGATGCACCTGGTCACTACGCCGTTTTCTTTGCCTTGGGGATCGTCCCGGCAGAACAGTTTATAAATTTGAGACGCCTTGGTGGGACCCATGGTCATCCGGATGTCAGTGTACCCGGAATGGAAGCCAATTCGGGTTCCCTTGGGATGGGAATATCCAAAGCCAAAGGAATGGCCGTGGCCAAGAAAATGAACGGCTCTGGTGGTCGTGTCTTTGTAATGACAGGTGACGGGGAACTGCAGGAGGGCCAAATTTGGGAGTCGTTACAGACTACAGTGCATCAGAATGTTGCCAATATCCAAGTGATAGTTGACTTCAATAAGATTCAGACAGACAAGCTATTGGATGAAATCATAGACTTGGGTAGCCTGGAAAAAAAGTTCGAAATATTCGGCTGGCACGTCGAAAGATGTGATGGTCACGATTTTTCCCAGTTGGAAAAGGTTTTCGAGAAGTTCAAACACATAGAAGACAAACCTAAAGTTCTGATTGCAGACACGGTCAAAGGAAAAGGTGTTTCTTTTATGGAGGGCCCCACCGCCTTACGGGACGGCAAGGGTCTTTACAAATGGCACGCCGGCGCGCCCGATGATGATTCCTTCCAGGCAGGCTATAAAGAGCTTCTAGAAAGGATAGACGCTCGCCTGAATGAATTTGGTTTTTCCCCATTGACCACAGAACTGATAGAGAAAAGGGATAAGCACAGGGCAAAACTCAAAGACACCGCTGAAAAGGTGGTGAACGCCTTCGGTGAGGCTCTGGTGGAGCTGGGAGCCAAAAGAAAGGATATCGTGGTTCTGGATGCTGATCTGTCTGCTGACTGTGGACTGCGCCCTTTTGAGAATGCTTTCCCCGAGCGCTTTGTCGAGAATGGTATCGCAGAGCAGGACATGGTTTCCATGGCGGGGGGATTAGCGCTCCAAGGTCTATTGCCAATTGTAAATTCCTTTGGGGTATTTCTTGCCTCTCGCGCGAATGAGCAGATCTATAACAACGCAACGGAAAATACGAAAATTATTTACGTGTGCCATTACGCGGGACTTATTCCTGCCGGACCCGGGAAATCCCATCAAAGCCTGCGTGACATCTCC
>PPDG01000454.1 GCA_002899795.1 Desulfobacteraceae bacterium
GCCAGCATTTAAGCTTCCTCGGCTGCGAGAAGGCAGCAGGAGGACATGCCAGGGTCTGAACCGGATTCGGGAAAACCGACTGTCCGGGATCTGAGGGGGTTGCGCCTTGCAAGCGCATGGAAAACTGTGGCCTGAGATGGCCACCTTGGCAAAGCCTAGCCAGCAGCCAAGAACCGAGTCTTGCGTGGTGTGCGGTAACAATCACTGCGAAGCGTAGACAGGGAGGTGATAGGCCGGAACCGAGAGGTGAAGAGGACAACTAGCCCCGAAATCGATCCTGTTGTGGAGTAGTCGACCCTATCCCTCTGAGGGGAAGACAGAAGTTTCCTATTCGTTACTGGCGAGAATTGGAAGATGCTCCCGGGGTTCGTACCTACAGCATGTCACCAAAGGATTCCATGTGAACAAGGGAGATCCGGCAAGTTCCCCGAGGGAGTGGGGTAGGGCCAAACAAGCCTAGAAAGCGAGGATGGTCCGATGGCTTGTCGGAAGTCGGACTGGCTGATAGTACTCTGAGGCAGGGAGAGCCTGCTACGTGGGGAAGCGGCCAGCAGGATTTGGACTCTTCTAAGGAAACATGAGCTCCATCCAAAGGGAGGATTCGAGCCCTAATTCAAAGTAGGGAGAAACTCAGTCATGGAAACGAAATTAGAAGCGATAGCAGCGAAAGCTCGAAAGGAGACAGATCTCAAATTCACCTCGTTATGCCATCACGTTACGCGTGAGTTGATATGGGAGAGTTTGTGTTATATCCCTCCTGATTCAGCACCTGGAGTAGATGGCATTACTGTGGACGAGGCGAAGGAGGACTTCGGGTTTTGGGTTGAGGAGATGCTTCGATCCGTGCACCGGCAGGGATACAAGGCTCCCCTTGTGAGGCGGGCTTGGATACCCAAGCCAGGGAAAACAGCAAAGCGGCCTTTAGGTGTTCCTTGTATCGCAGATCGGGCCTTGCAAAGGAGCGTTTCAATAGTCCTGTCATGCATCTATGAGCAGGACTTCTTAGCGTGCTCCTTTGGAGGCAGGCCGAATCTGAGTGCACACCATGCCCTGGCAACGCTGAATGAAATTATTGCAGGCAGGAAAGTTAGCTGGGTGCTGGAAGCAGACCTGAAGAATTTCTTTGGCAGTTTAGACCATGGATGGCTGCTACGGTTTGTCGAACATCGAGTCGGAGACCCGAGGATACTTAGCTTGATCAGGCGTTGGCTGAAAGCGGGCGTCTTGGAAGACGGGGAGGTACATCCGAGCGAGACAGGGACCCCGCAAGGGGGTTCCATCAGTGTGCTGCTAAGCAATATATACCTCCACTACGCCTTAGACCTTTGGTTTGAAAAGGTTGTAAAGCCCAGACTGAGGGGAGAGGCTTATTTGATCAGGTATATGGATGACTTTGTAGTGTGCTTCCAATTTCGCTCTGATGCCCTGAGATTCCAGGATGTTCTGGTAAAACGACTTGGGAAGTTTTCGTTGGAGCTGGAGCCTAGTAAGACCCGGTTAGTTGAGTTTGGACGCTTTGCTCTTCGCGATGCGAAGGCAAGAGGCAAGAAGCTGGAAACTATTTATTTTCTGGGCTTTACCCATTACTGCACCCGAAACCGTAAAGGAAACTTTAGGGTGGGTCGCAAGATTGAAAAGACTAGATTCCGGCGAAGTGTTCAAAATCTTCGCTCACTGATGCGGGAGATTAGGCACCACTCTTTGAAAGAGCAGTCCAACAAAATAAACCAAGTCTTAAGAGGGCACTATGCCTATTATGGATTAGGTGGAAACATCGAATCGTTGTTTAAGATTTACCGTTTCACCGAAAGATATTGGCATAAGATGCTTTGTAGCCGGAGCAGAAAGAGCTATATCACCTGGGAGAGATTCCAGTTTCTAAAACAGGTGTTTCCGCTGCAGCGACCGAAGATATCATTGCCGTATTCGCGGATGAAATCATTTGCTGTGCTGTGAATCAAATCCTGAAGAGCGTAGTGCGGGAAATCCGCACGCTACGTTCTGTGGGGGTTGGGGCGCCAGTACGGTAGCCCCTTCTACCCGGCGCTTGCGGAAACGTGGGCTATGGTGGAATTAGGAACCCGCCGCACATACCGAAAGGGTGCGTGACGGTAACTCTCCGCCTAAGGTTGCGCGCGCCACAA
>PPDG01000050.1 GCA_002899795.1 Desulfobacteraceae bacterium
AACCAGCCCATCGAGAAGGGTGAGACCCTGGATGAGAAGTTTGGTAACTGGAAGGGAGTCAACGATTTTGTGTTCAAGGCTTCGCGCCAGGCGGTCTCAAGCTACAATTTCTACAGCCTGGTTTACGATCCCATGACCACCTGCGGCTGCTGCGAGTGTGTGGCGGCGATCCTTCCCACCTGCAACGGCATCATGACCGTCAACCGCGAATACAACGAGATGACGCCTTGCGGTATGAAGTTTACCACCCTGGCAGGAACGATAGGTGGTGGCCAGGTGACCCCGGGCTTCGTGGGGCACAGCAAGTACAATGTCTGCCAGCGCAAGTTCATCAGTGGAGACGGTGGCCTCCTGCGGCTCGTGTGGATGCCGACGATGCTTAAGGAAGAGCTCAAGGAACGGCTCCAGAAACGGGGCGAGGAATTGGGTATCCCGGATCTGATTGACCGGATTGCCGATGAGACTGTTGGTACCAGCGAGGAGGAAATTATGCCCTTCCTCCAGGAGAAAAAACATCCGGCTCTGGAAATGGATCCGATTATGTAGGCAAACCAAGTGCGCGGGGGGAATATTCCCCCCGCTTTTTCAGACCTGTTTTCTGGAGGTTGAGGAGAACAAGCTATGGGATTGACTGGAATTCAGATTTTTAAATTGCTTCCAAAGACCAACTGCGGTGAATGCGGGGTGCCCACCTGTCTTGCTTTTGCCATGGCACTGGCCTCAGGCAGTGCTGAACTGGACGCCTGCCCTTATGTTTCCGATGAAGCCAAGGAACAGCTGGCAGAGAGCTCTGCGCCCCCCGTCCGGCCTCTTACTGTGGGCACTGGTGACTACGCGGTGAAGGTTGGTGGTGAGACTGTTATGTTCCGCCACGAAAAGACCTTCGTGAACCAGCCCGGTCTGGCCGTGTTGGTTAGCACCGAGATGGACGACGGTGCGGTAAACGATAAACTCGAAAAGTTGGATAAGTTTCAGTACGACCGCGTAGGGCTCAACCTGAGGGCGGAAATGGTGGCAGTCAAGGATGCCGCCGGTGATGCCGACGCTTTCGTTGCTCTGGTCAACAAAGTGAAGGATGCCTCTCAGGCTGCGCTCATTCTCATGAGTGACAACCCGGATGCACTGAGTGCGGGGGTCAAGGCCTGTGCCGACCGCAAACCCCTTATCTACGCGGCCACAGAGGATACCGCCGATACCCTGGGTGAGCTTGCCAAGGAGACAGGATGTCCTTTGGCGATTCGAAGCAGTGATGGCTATGATGGTCTGGTTGCCCTCAGTGATAAGCTCACCGGCATGGGTCTCAAGGATCTGGTGCTGGATACCGGTGCTCGGACCGCCAAACAGGCCTTCGAAGACCAGACGGTGATTCGCAGGGCGGCGGTGAAGAAAGTTTTTCGGCCTCTGGGATTTCCAACCATCACCTTTCCTTGTGAGATGGCTGACAACCTCATGGATGAAACCCTGATTGCCGCCATGTTTGTCGCCAAGTATGCAGGTTTTATCGTCATGAGCGATCTCGAGGCCTACAGCCTCTTCCCGCTCTTGCTGGAGCGACTCAACATCTTTACTGATCCTCAGCGACCAATGACAGCCGAACAGGGGGTCTACCCCATTGGCGATCCCGATGAAAACTCGCCGATGCTGGTGACCTGTAACTTCTCACTTACCTACTTCATTGTCTCCGGTGAGATGGAAGGAAGCAGGGTGCCAAGCTGGCTGGCCGTTTGTGATACTGAGGGATTGAGCGTGCTCACCGCCTGGGCTGCAGGCAAATTCACCGGTGAGACCGTAGCTACAGCCCTCACCAAGATGGGTGCCGCTGACAAGGTCGCGCACAAGAACCTAGTCATACCGGGTTATGCGGCGGCTATCAGCGGTGAGCTGGAAGAGGAGCTGGGGGACTGGAAGATCCTGGTCGGGCCGCGGGAAGCAGCCCACATCCCCAAGTACCTGAAAGAGTGGAAGCCAGAGTAATCTCACACCTGAACTCATTTTGTACTGAGCTGGTAGCTATTCCTAATATCTGAAAAGCATGGACTCGGTCCGGGGCCTCTGAGGCCTCCGGACCGTAACCATATTGCTTCCCAATTATCTGTAGTATAATAAGAGTGTCAATCTACTGGTAAGGGGCTGGTGATTTTGTTGTCAGACTGCACCAGGCCCTCACTTTACTGGTGAAGGGGAAGGAGGGTTTATGATTCTCATTGGCGAAAATATGAACATCATGAGTATCAAGTATGGCAAGGCCATGAAGGAAAAGGACGCCAAGGTTATTCAGGAACTGGCAGTCCAGGAACAAGAGGCCGGGATGGACTACGTTGACCTCAACATCGGCCCCGCCGGGAGAATTGGTGAGGAGTTGATGGAGTGGATCGTCAAGACCGTCCAAGAGGTTGTTGATCTGCCCTGTGCTTTGGATACCTCAAATGTTGCCGCCATCAAGGCGGGCCTCAAGGTACACAAGGGGCGGGCACTGATCAATTCGATTTCGGCTCGTGAGGACAGAATGGAAGCCCTGCTACCGCTAGCCAAAGAATTCGACTCCGATTTTGTGGGTCTGCTCTGGGGCCCGGAAGGCATGCCCAGAGACGAACACGAGCGCGGCGCTCTGGCCGAGGTTATCAGGAGCAATGCTGCAGCACTTGGAATTCCCATGGAGCGCATTTTCCTCGATCCTATTGTCACCCCGGTAAATGTGCAGCAGAATCAGGTGATGTCCCTCTACACCTTCATGACCGATTACTACAGCGCCGGTGTTTTTGAAGCTTGCACCACCACCTGTGGGCTCTCCAATGTTTCTAATGGGCCCCCGGAACACCTGAGGCCCATCCTCAATCAGACCTATCTGATTATGATCAAACGCTATGGTATGGCTTCTGCTATCGTGGATGTTTTCGACACCGATTTGCATAAGTTTGCCCGCGGCGAGCACCCCGAGGTTGAGCAGTTGGTCTATAAGGTCTGCGATGGCGAGGATATCGACATGAGCAGCCTTAGCAAAGAAGAGGGGGACTACGTTAAAACGGCGCGGGTTCTGTTAGGACAATCCCTGTACTCGGATTCCTGGCTAGAATTGTAAAGGCGCTCCAGTCTTCTGCAGCTAAACTCCCTTCCCTGCATAGGAAGGGAGTTTTTTTTGTTGCGTCCGTTGTCAGTTGTCCGTGGTCCGTTGCAGAAGGCAAAGTGTCATTAGGTCATCAGGTCACTAAGTCATTACGTCGCTGCATAGCGGGATCACGGATTATAGTTAAGCCCTCATCGGTGATCTGTTATTTTGGCGACCTCGTTACTCAATGACGGGCGCCAGCCCTAATGACGCGAAGCAGATGACGGCGTAGCCTAATGACGCGAAGCTACTCCGGTTTGTATCTCGGCAGCTTCTGCTCCATGACCTCCATATTCTTCTTATACAAAAGGAAGGCCTGAAGGAGGGATTCACGCTCAACCACAGCGTAGCGGTCCGGGCCACGACTCCAGAGGAGTTTTAGCTGAAGTTTATTTTGGTAAAATGTGACACCATCCTCGGTGGGATGGGAGAGGATGAATTTCTTCCCCGTTAGGCCAGTTGCGATGTGGTGCTGGGCGGCGAAAAAAAAGAGGGCCGCCGCAGGCAAGGAGACAAAACGGTGGTGAGGGCCGAGTTTGTTCCAGGGAGCAGTCTCGATGTTGTATATTACCGTTGGACCATCCTCGGAGATCTCAACCGTCAGGGCAGCTTGGATTTGGATTGAGAGGGGATTTGGCTGCAATGATGGTTCCTGGCCGGTACAGTCGGTCAACAGATCAGGGAAGTCAGCAAAGCGGGTCAGTAGTATGAATGTCTTTTCAGAACTACTCGCCTGCCGGTGGAGGAGTTCCAGGACAAATGGACGGCGATACCATTCCAATTTGCGCAAGAGCTCCCAGGTCTCCAGATCCCAATCGGCAAAGAGTCGGCTATTCTGAAGGTCCAGAGGAACAATGGTGGCTGAGACCAGGAATTTGTTTTCCCGGTGAAGAATTACGCAAGTATCCTGCGTAGGTAAAGGTGAGGTGAGGCTGTTGCTAGAGGTCATTTATCATCCCGATTACGAAAATGATTTTTCGCCAGGATCCCTTGAAACACCACAACGAATCAAGGCTATTCGGAGCAGTCTACAGAAATACCAGCCATTTATCAAACCGGAGCCGGCATCTGAAGCCGAACTCTATTTGGTTCACGAACCGGCCATGGTGGCGAGGGTCAGAAGCAGGCGGCTGCTTTTGGAAACGGTGTTGATCGCTGTCGGTGGAGCCATTCAGTGCGCCAGGGCAGCGCTGGAGGGAAGGCCAGCTTTTGGGCTGCTGCGACCTCCAGGGCACCACGCCGACCAAAACGGGTCATGGGGTTTTTGTTATGTGAACAACATGGCGATCGCAGTGAGAAAATTACACCAGGAAGCTGATCTGCGCTGGGTGGTGATCGTTGATCTGGACCATCATGTAGGAGATGGCACCCAGCGTATCTTCGCTGCAGATTCTGGAATCTTGGTGCGAAATATTGAGGCTGTTGAGCGGGAAGAGTATTTGGAGCAAGTACAGAGTGTCTTGCAGGTTATAAGGAAGGCCGACTTGCTGGCTGTGTCGATGGGATTTGATACCTATGAGCGGGATCTCGGGGGCCTGTTGAATACTGAGGATTATAGGCTCTTGGGCTCCTGGCTGCGCCAGGCCTCGGAGCGTCTCTGTGAGGGACGGCGCTTTGCTCTTCTAGAGGGTGGATATTATTTGCCGGACCTCGGTAGAAATGTTTTGGCCTTTTGCGAAGGATTTGAGTGAAGACGCATAGCGCATAGCGTTATCGGTCATTTGCCTTTGGCGTCATTCGTAGTCCCTCATTTTAACGACCTAGTGACAACAAATGACAGCGGAGCCCGACAAGGGCTCAGCGTAATGACCTTATGACGGCCGTCAGGCCAAATGACCATCCACCTCGAGAGTACTGCTAGAAAGGGAGAAAAGAACATGATTCGCGTGAGGCGCTCGGTACTCTCAGTGCCGGGAAGCAGCGGCAAGATGATTAGCAAGAGCCTGGAGTTGCCGGCAGATGAGATCATGCTGGATCTGGAAGATGGTGTCGCCCTAGAGGAGAAGGAGGGGGCACGGTCAAAAATCATTGGCGCTCTCAAAGATCACGACTGGGGAGATAAGGTTCGGGCCTACCGGATCAATGGCCTGGACACACCTTTCGCTTATCGAGACGTCATCGATGTTGTAGAGCAGGCAGGGGAGGACATCGACGTCATTGTCATACCCAAGGTCGAAAAAGCTGCAGATGTACAGTTCGTAGACCTGCTTTTGAGTCAGATTGAAATGAACGTGGGCCTAAAGAAGACTATCGGCCTGGAGGCCTCAATTGAGACAGCTCTGGGGATGCTGAACGTGAAGGAGATCGCCTTTGCCAGTCCCCGCCTGGAAACGCTGGTCTTTGGCATAGCCGATTATGGAGCGTCGCTTACCATGTCCAGCAGCGGTGTTAGCGGCCACGGAGATGCAGAAGAAGATCTCATGCATCGCTGGCACTTCCCCCTGAGTCGCATGGTGATGGCGGCAAAGGCTGCGGGGCTGGCCGCCATAGACGCACCCTTTGGAGATTTCAAGGATGAGACAGGACTGAAAAAATCCTGCCAGCAAGCAGCCTCGCTGGGTTATGATGGCAAATGGGCGATTCATCCTGCCCAGCTGGAGACCATCAATGAAACCTTCACACCCAGTGCTGAGGATATTAGCCGGGCCCAGATAATTTTGAAAGCCTATGAAGCGGTCAAGGCCAGTGGCGAAGGAGCCACGGCTCTGGACGGCAAGATGGTTGATGCAGCGTCTGTCCGCCTTGCCCAGGTGACGTATGAGCAGGCTAGAAGGTTGGGGCTGGTTGAGGAGGAAAGTGGGTAGACCAAACAAATAATCCGCCGAAGGCGGAGGCAAAATTTTGGGTTTCAGGTTTCAGTGTTCAGGTTTCAGCTCCCATTTTTCTTTTTCCTGACACCTGACACCCGACACCTAAAACCCTGAGATTTGGTGCTTGGAATTTGAGATTTTGCAATGCCCAAGCACCCCAACTCTCCAAGATCTCCTCTCTCCAAATCTCTTGACATATCCCACCCTCCGTGGTACCAATAAGAACTGACTGAGCGCTCGCTCAGGATGCGCATAGCGTCACTAGATCCCAACTATTAATGACTACTAATGACAGCGCAGCTTAATGACTTAATGACAAAGAGGATAAAGGGACACATGAGTTCGCGACTGGTTATTAGGTCGTACTTTAGAAGAAATGTGGAACCAGTGCTATGGAAAAAGATCTCTCCCTGTTAAAGGATGTTCCCACCCAGGTCAAGGACCAGGAACTGGTGAAGAAGAGACGGCGACAGATAGTGGACGCCGCAGTTGAGTTGTTCGTCAGAAAGGGTTTTCACAAAACCACCACTCGCGAGATAGCCCAGAAGGCTGGGCTGTCCATCGGCTCAGTCTACGAGTACGTCTCGACCAAAGAGGACGTTTTGTATCTGGTCTGCGATGTAATTCATGCTGAGGCGGAGCGACAGATCAGCGAGGCCCTAGCAAGGACCGCTGGGGGCCGCGAGACGCTGGCGGAAGTAATCCGGGAATACTTTCTGGTTTGCGACCGCATGAGTGACCACATATTGCTGGTCTATCAGGAAACCCAGTCGCTGCCGAGTCGTTGGCGTAAGAAGGTCTTGGAAAACGAAGTCAGGTTCACCGGGTTGTTCAAAGGGATGTTGGAGAGGTTGGTGACGGCTGGCGAAGTGCCTGCTCTCGAGGAACGGGCTCTAGACTTGGTGGCTCATAATATCACGGTTTTAGGACATATGTGGACTTTTAGGCGCTGGTTTCTCCGGCGTCACTACAGCATTGATGAGTATATAACCATCCAAACAGCCTTGATTTGCGGTGAGCTGTTTGGGTCTAAATAGGATTGGAGAGTGTGATGACGGTCAGAGCTGAGGTCTACAAGCCCAGGTGTGCAGTTCGGGTGGTAACGGCCACTTCTCTTTTTGATGGCCATGATGCTGCAATCAACATCATGCGGCGCATTCTCCAGGCCACAGGAGCGGAGGTAATCCATCTGGGGCATAATCGTTCGGTTCACGAGATCGTTGATGCCGCCATAGAGGAGGACGCCCAAGGAATTGCCGTTTCTTCATACCAGGGAGGGCACATCGAGTTTTTCAAATATATGGTGGATTTGCTGAAAGAGAAGGGTGCTCCTCATATCAAGGTTTTTGGCGGCGGTGGTGGAGTGATTCTGCCAGATGAGGCCCAGGAACTGGAAGCCTATGGAGTTGAGAAGATTTATTCTCCAGAAGATGGCGTCCACCTTGGTTTGCAAGGCATTATCAACGATCTTGTCGAAAGGATTGATTTCCCCACCGTGGAAAGTGGTAGCGATTTTGAACTTGATCAGCTACGGCCAATAAACAAGCCGCTGGTGGCAAAGCTAATCAGCGCTATGGAGTTGGCCAAAGCCGAGGAAAATGGTCATCTGGCCAGGCTCAGGGCCCACATCAGCCAGAGACTCAAAGAGCGCATAATACCGGTGCTGGGAATAACCGGCACAGGCGGGGCGGGAAAATCTTCTCTGACTGACGAACTGATCCTTCGGTTTTTGCACGATTCCAAGGAGATCAACATTGGCATCCTGAGCACTGACCCATCTCGCCGAAAGACCGGCGGCGCTCTGTTGGGTGATCGTATCAGGATGAATGCCATAGGTACCGAGAGGGTTTACATGCGCTCCCTCGCCACCCGCAAGTCACGCACCGAGCTGTCAGAGGCCATAGGGGATGCCATTGAAGTGTTGAAGGCTGCAGGTTTCGACCTGGTAATCGTAGAGACCGCAGGAATTGGCCAGGGAGACGCCGAAATTATCGAATTGGTGGACCTGTCCACCTATGTGATGACACCCGAGTTCGGTGCCCCATCCCAGTTGGAAAAGATTGAAATGCTTGATTTTGCCGACCTGATCGTGGTGAATAAGTTTGAAAAGAGGGGCGGCGACGACGCTGTTCGGGAGGTGAGAAAGCAGGTTCAGCGTAACCGTGGTGAATGGGATCGGTCGCCGGAAGATATGCCGGTATTCGGGGCCATAGCCTCCAAGTTCAACGATGATGGAGTAACGGCACTGTATCAAGCTATCTTGGATGGGGTTGAGGAAAAAACAGGGCTGCGTTTTGATTCAAACCTTCCACGGCCAGAGAACCACACCTCCACTTCCAAGACCATCATCGTTCCACCCGAGCGCACTCGGTACTTAGCGGAAATTGCAGAGACGGTTCGCGCTTATCATCGTCGCACTGGTGAGCAGGCCGAGATGGTACGGCGTAACTGGCATTTTCAGCAAGCGGCTGCGACACTAGAAGAAGCCGGACAGCCCCAGGACCCTACCGATATCCTGGCACGGTTGAAGGAAGAGGCAGGCAAGGCTGAGCAGGAGCTGGACGAGGAGACACGCCAACTGCTGAAGGAATGGCCTGAGATGAGAGAGGCCTACAGTGGTGATGAATTCGTCTACAAGGTAAGAGACCGGGAGTTCAAAGTTCCGCTTCATATCGAATCCCTCTCCAGGCAGAAAATCCCACGGGTAGTGTTGCCCCGCTTCAAAGACCCGGGTGAAATATACCGCTGGCTGAGGGAGGAGAATGTACCCGGCCGTTTTCCTTTCACGGCAGGAGTATATCCCTTCAAGCGTACCGACGAGGAACCCACGCGGATGTTTGCGGGAGAGGGTGACCCAGCAAGGACCAATCGCCGCTTCAAACTACTTTCCGAGCACCATGAAGCCAAGCGGCTTTCCACTGCCTTTGATTCGGTAACTCTGTATGGCTATGATCCCGACGAGAGGCCGGACATTTACGGCAAAGTGGGGACCTCTGGTGTTAGTGTTTGTAGCTTGGACGATATGAAAGTTTTGTATGACGGCTTCGACCTCTGCGCCCCAAATACCTCGGTGTCCATGACCATCAACGGTCCGGCCCCGATCATCCTGGCGATGTTTTTGAATGGTGCAATTGACCAGCAGGCGGGTACATTCAAGGCGGAACAGGGACGCGAGCCCACTGAGGAGGAATACCGGCAGATCCGAGCTCAGGTATTCAGTACAGTACGCGGCACTGTGCAAGCGGACATTCTCAAGGAAGACCAGGGACAAAATACCTGTATCTTTTCCATCGACTTCGCCCTGAAAATGATGGGCGATATCCAGGAATTCTTTATCAGAAACAAGGTGACCAATTTTTACTCGGTCTCCATCTCTGGCTATCACATTGCTGAAGCTGGGGCAAATCCCATCAGTCAGCTGGCATTCACCCTGGCAAACGGCTTTACCTATGTGGAATATTACCTGTCGCGCGGGATGGATCTGGATAGCTTCGCTCCCAATCTTTCTTTCTTTTTTTCCAATGGCATGGAGCCAGAGTACTCTGTCATCGGCCGGGTTGCCCGACGCATCTGGGCTCTGGCCATGCGTGATATGTACGGGGGCTCGCTTCGTTCGCAGATGCTTAAGTACCACATCCAGACCTCAGGTCGATCCCTGCACAGCCAGGAAATTCAGCTCAACGATATTCGTACCACCCTGCAAGCTCTGGTTGCCATCTACGATAACTGCAATAGCCTGCACACCAACGCCTATGATGAGGCCATCACTACCCCCACGCCGGAGTCGGTGAGAAGGGCTTTAGCCATTCAGCTCATCGTCAATCGAGAGTGGGGTTTGGCAAAGAATGAAAACGTCAATCAAGGAAGTTTCATTGTCGAAGAGCTGACTCGGTTGGTGGAAGAGGCGGTGCTTATGGAATTTGACCGGATCACTGAACGAGGCGGGGTTTTGGGTGCCATGGAGACCGGCTATCAGCGCAGTAAGATTCAAGAAGAGTCAATGTATTATGAGCGCTTGAAACATAGTGGAGAGTTACCCATCATCGGGGTCAACACTTTCCGTCAGCCGGGTGACGAACCAGAATCGCTGAGTTGTACAGTGGAATTGGCCCGAGCCACCGAAAAGGAGAAGCAGTCGCAACTCAAACGGTTGCAGGAATTTCAGCGACGGCACGAAAAGTATGCTCCGGCTGCTCTGGAAAGATTGCAGCAAGTGGCCCTGGCTGGGGAAAACATCTTCGCTGAACTGATGAACACGGTAAGATACTGCAGCCTGGGACAAATTACCCAAGCACTCTTCGACGTTGGGGGGCAATATCGCCGCAACATGTAACTGCGCAGAGCGCATAGCGCAAGGCGCATAGCGTTCTGCGGTGTTAGGTTAGAGGAGCGGCCCTGCGGGCCTCTAGGTTGGAGGCAGAAGATTCTTGCCTCAAACTTCAAGCGGAGCGATCCTCAAACCTCCAACCGCGAAGTGCAGTAGTGAGGAGATAGATGTTATTCGAACTGACTGAAGAAGAAAAACTGATTCAAGTGGCGGCGGCGAGATTTGCCAAACAAGAGCTCGAGCCTGCTGCAGCAGAGCTCGATCGCACCAAGAATCGAGATATCCTTCTCACAAGTTTGAAGAAGCTGGCCGAGCTCGGTTTTATGGGTGTGAATATTAGTTCTGATTACGGGGGTACCGATAGCAACTCAGTGGCCCTGAGTTTAGTCTTGACAGAACTGGGCCGGGGTTGTGCCGCAACCGCAGTGACCACTTCGGTAACCAACATGGTAGCTGAAGCAATTGAGTCCATGGGCACCGAAGCACAGAGGAAAAAGTACCTCAGCAGAATTTGCAGCGGTGAATACCCTGCTGCTGGCTTCGCACTCACTGAGCCTGAGGCCGGGTCCGATGCCTCGGCTGTTTGCACGACTGCGGTTCTCCGGGGAGATCACTGGGTTCTCAATGGTCGGAAAATATTCATTACCAGTGGTGCCTATGCTGGAGTCTTCATTATCTGGGCTGTTGTTGACAAAGACGCACCCAGGGGCGAGGGTATAGGTGCCTTTCTGGTGGAACCAGAGTTTGCCGGCTTTGTGGTGGGCAAAGATGAAGAAAAGATGGGGCAGGTCGGCTCTGCCACCAATGAACTCGTTATGGAAGATTGTCGAGTGCCCCGGGAGAATCTGCTGGGCGACGTTAGCAACGGCTATCGAATTGCAGTTTCAGAGTTGGCCGGAGGGCGGATCGGTATTGGTTCTATGGCATTGGGCATCGGTTTGGCGGCGATGGATTATGCCAAAGAATATGCCACCCAGCGGGTACAGTTTGGTAGGCCCATTGCCGAATTCCAGGCGATCCAATGTAAATTGGCCGACCGCTACACTGAGCTCGAGGCAGCACGACTATTGCTGCTCCAGGCCGCCCATTTAAAGGACCAGGGTAAAGACTTTACAAAAGCAGCTTCAATGGCCAAGCTTTACGCCTCCGAGTCAGCAAATCGGGCCTGCTATGACGCCATACAAATTCTTGGAGGTTACGGTTATTCTCGTGAACACCCCCTGGAGCGAATGGCCCGAGATGTGCGAGTCTGCACCATCTATGAAGGCACGAGTGAAATCCAGAGGTTGATAATTGCACGCCAGTTGCTGAGCCAGTAGCAGAGAGGTCGGCACGAGGCGCAGGGCGCAGTAAGCACTAGGTACTAAGCACACAGTCGTCGTTATTGGTTATCCGTTAATCGTTATCCGGTCTCATCTTGGGCTATCTTCAGGAGTTAACATACAAGGCAGCCAAATCTGTTTCTTCCGTATAACTAATAACTGATAACGTATAACTTCTCGGTTTCGCCCTCCGTTTAGTTCTATGAAAGATCATTCCACCTCGAACGAGGTATGCCAATGGCAAGAGCCATCAGTGAAGAACGAGTCTCTCGTCTAAAAGAGGAGTTTTTTCAAGGCTTCATAAAGACCTGTGGTATCAACCTGGTTTCATTGGAGCACGGGCGGGCAGAGTCACGTTTGGAGATCACTGGAGCTCACAGCCAGCAGGATGATTTTGCCCATGCCGGTGTCATGGCTACTATGGCGGACCATACTGCCGGCTACGCGGCCTTTTCAGTTGTTACAGAGGATTATCGGATCCTCACCTTGGAATTCAAGATCAATTTCCTCCGACCAGCCACGGGCGATGGACTAGTCTGTCGTGCCCGGGTGGTCAAAGAGGGTAAGAACATTTTGGTGGCTGACTCTGAAGTCTTCAGTCAGCGTAATGGAGTAGAAAAATTGGTGGCCAAGGCTCTGGTAACGCTGGTAGCCGTTCCAGAACAAGAGTTCAGTAATCGGTGAGGAGTCAGCCCTTCGACCCATTCGACAAGCTCAGGGCCGGCAGTCAGGGCAGGTAGTCGGAATTCAGACTCCGGCAGCAACATGGCGCACGGCCCAAGGCATAAGGCAAAGGAGTTGAAACGAGACCAAAATTACCTAATTCTTTGCGCCTTTTGCCCTGCACCTTATTCCTCAGAATGAATGCCAAATGACTAATCCCTCCTCTTTTCCTCATCTCTCCTCCACCTTGCCACTATTGTGATCATAGCCGCTTACCAAGCTTGCTAGAATGCGCCGTTCTGCGCACGGGGATGAATGGAATCCCTAGTGCAACCACGGTCATGGGTAACCCATGTACCCGGTCTAATATGTTACCCATGTCCGTGGTTGCACGGTGAGGGGGGAAGGTAATGGGGATTCACCCCCACCTTAATCCTCCCCCTCAAGGGGGAGGAGATATTTTCTGAAAGATATTGAAAGCTCCGACCTTTGGTCGGAGTGCTTCGCTTGTTGTGAATTAATGTGAGAGGTTTTCACAGAACCACTGTTTTGATGGTGGTAGGTTAGACTTATCAAACAAAGTCAGATAAAATAAAGTGTTCATAATTAATTTTAATGTCCTTAAGTATTGTTACTCTTTAGTCGGCTGGGAC
>PPDG01000587.1 GCA_002899795.1 Desulfobacteraceae bacterium
ACCTTCTCGAAGTCGATGTTGACTCCAGTCTCAAAGGCGTCGTTGAGGACGTGGACAGGAGCGCGCTCCTTGTCTACGTAGAACTGCCAAGTGCCCTCCAGTCTCATGGTGATCTGGAACATCCGGAACAGCACTGCGGTAACCAGCGAGTCGTCGCAGCCGTAGTGCAGCACCTGCTCTCCTGTAAGCTCGCCCATGTCAGAGGCCCCAGCAGCTTCCAGAGTTTCCTTGTACCCGTCCTGATCGTAAGCCAGCAACCTCTCGCTGAGCTTCTTCAGGCCGGCATCCTCGTTCTCGTTGACGTAGGATGACATGATCATCGTGTCGTAAGGCTTGTCCAGCTTGTAGTCGAGGTTGCAGTAGGTCACCTGTTCCTCGAACGATGCGTTGTGAGCTACCAGAGGAATGCCTTTGTCCTGCACGGCCCTTAAACACATCTCCACCATGTCTACCCCAACGTTCTCGGTGTCCTTGTGATCCACGGACAGGTAGATGGTGTACTGCAGGTCGGAGCCGTAGTTGAAAGAGCACCCGTTGATCTTGGAACTCAGCACGTCCAAGTAGTCTGACTTGGCTGTCTTGGGCAGCGCCTTGTTGAAGTCTGGATTCTTCAGCGCGTCAGTGGTCTCGTAGTCGAACGAGACGTAGGGGGTGAACTCCAGATTCTCTAGGAAGTGGTTCATGGCAGAGTGCTTATTCGGCTCAGTCACCAGAGTCTCGACAGGGAAGAGGCCTTCCAGCGCCTCTCGGTTGTCGTGGTATCCCATGGAGTCCATGATGTGGTGCGCCTTCTTCCTGTTAGGCACCCTGACGTAGAGGATAGGCCAGACCAAAGTCTTTCCACGGAAACCGTAGCACACTGACGGATCAAGAGTGGCCAGCTTGTAGCATTTCTCTGCGTCCTTGCGCAGCTCGTAGATGCGGGTCAGTACTTTGTCTCCGGTGTCGGCGATGACTTCCTCTATCAGGGAGTAGTCCTTGGTGACGATGCACTGCTCTATCTCCTGCATCCCATCGTGGCCGAAGTTTTCTACCAGATAGTTCCAAGCTTTCGGGCCGAAGCCACGCACTCCGATATACTCATCGGACTTGTCACCGCACAGTGCCTTCTCCAGTCTGATCAGGTTCAGAGGAACGCCTTTGTACTCCATGAACACCGGCTCGTTCTTCAGGAAGATGACGGTCTTTTCGTCTGCCAGTTGCAGGATGTCGGCGTCTCCTGTGTGGATCACCTTGGTGCAGTCGGGGTAGGCCTTGCACAGGGCTGCTAGCAGGTCGTCCGCCTCCACCCCGTCAGCGTAGATGTTGGTGGCTCCGATAAATGCGAGGAAAGTTTTCACGGCGTTCTCCAGCACCTTGATCTGCTGTAGCTCAGCCGCCGGGATCAGCTTCTTTGCTGCCTTGCGCTTGGCTTTGTACTGAGGGAACAGGGCGGTCCTGTACTCGTCTCCGCCGTCCCAAGCGGCAATTATTTCAGAGGGGTGGTAGTCCTTCAGGATGGGGATAATATATTCCTCCATCAGGTTGGAGAAACCCCACTGCGCTCTGTTAACGGTTTTGTTTTTCTCTTCGATGTAGATTCCGGAAGGGTCTGAGCCGCGATAATACATATGCATCAGCAAGCCTTTGGAATCCAAAAATACTTTTGGTCTCATAGGTCACCTCGTAAGGTAGGGAAAGAAAAAGGGGAGGCTGACCCCCCAACTGCCGAAGCGACAGTTCAGGGAGGGTCGGGGGTCAGCCTCCGGTCAACAATTAACCGGCGTAGTCAAAGGCCCAAGGAACGAAAGGCTTCTTCGCTTTGGTGACTTTGGCTCCAGCGTAACAGCGTGTGATGTACGCTGGAGGTTCGCCTTTGCCGGTTAGTGTGTTGGAAGTGACGTAGCCAGAGAAACGTCCCCGAGCTGTGGGTGGGATCTGGAGCAATACCATCTCGCCATTGAGCTGAGACGCATCGTCCTCAACTACTGCCACTGCTTCGATATATTCCTTGACGGTATAGTCAAGGCCTTCCTCGCGCCATTTTGCCACCTTGATCGCCAGCTCAGAGTCGGGAGTATTCAACTCTTCCATGTCGTAGGTGTAGGCCAGTTCGGCATCGTCATCGTCGTCTGTGTTGGTACGCAACACGAAACGTGAACGGGATTGCATCAGGCGAACGTGGATCTCTCTGAGGGTGTCCAGAGTGTTGCCGCCTGCGGTGCAGAAGTCCCCGTTGTCGAGGACAATCGTGGGGAAGGAAGTCCAGTCGATCTTCAGGCCTGTGAATCCTGATTCAGCGAGCTGGCCGACTACAGCGCCACCACCTGTTGCAACGGCAGGGGGAGCGTGATCAGTGGCCGTTGCCGGTACTGATACGTCGGGTTCTGGTTGGGGGGTTTCGTGCTCAAGGACATCGTTAGTTTCTGTTTCGTCGACTGCTGTTACAACAGTTTCTGATTCGTCTACAGATGTTTCAGCTACATTTTTCTTTTGAAGACCCATGGTCATTCTCCTTTTCAGTTTAAGTTTAGTACTTCAGTGTTCCCTTTCGGGCAGTGCTTAAGCTACTCGCGTCGATAGTTTTTGTCAACGCTTTTGCTTAATTAGTAAGGAGGCATGTTCATATTAAGCCGCCTTAAATTCAGACAGGAAAGTATGCTTGTCGTGGTACACCTCCTGCGCTTCGGTTTCTTTTCTGAGCATTTCTTTCGTAGCCTTGGGAGAGATAGTTCCAAGCGCCTTCACTATGTAGATGTTGACGAGGTTCTTCTGTCCCCACCGGTTAACCCTATCCACACACTGCTTGAAGTCTCCCGGCACCCCTGTAGGCTCAGCGAACACAATGGTGTGGCACACTCCCTGAAAGTTGAACCCTGCCCCGGCTGACTTGGGGTTGGCTATCAGCAGGCGGCACGTGTCGTCCTTGAGAAACTTCTGCCTGTTCTTCTCGGTGTCAGAGGCTCCGTACATCAGGGCTGGATTGTACTCCTTGAAGTACTGATCCAGATTTCTCACTGAGTCTTGGTAGTTGCAGAATACGATAACCTTGGATGCTTTCAAGTCCATGCCATCGATCAGATCCTGTACGGTCCTGATCACATTGTTCTTGAACTTCATCTCTTCGCAGAACAGCTCGGGGCAGGTGACGATCTGCAAGCACTTCTGCCTGAGGGACTGTGCGTTATCGGCGATGATGATGTCGTCTCCGAATTCCAGCAGTCTCTCCTTCACCAGTTTTTTGTACAGGGCGAGGTGGCCCTTGTCCAGCTTCACTGCTATCTCGGTAACGGTCGGGGCTGTGATCTCGGCCACGTCCTTCTTCAACACTCTGCGCCCCATCCCGTAGAGCGCCTTGGATATCCTTTCGATGTTTTTATACCCCGTCCTCTGCCTGAAGGAGTACATCATCCTGCCGGACTTTGTCCTGCGCGGAGTCTTGAGTCTTATCTTTTTGTAGACGGAGTGAGCGAGGTCGAATGACTTGAAGTCTCTGTACTCTAAGGGGTCGGTCAGTTTTATCAGGGCGTAGGCATCGATCAGTTCGTTGTGTATGGGGGTGCCGGTCATAGGTACGATTGCGGTGCCTCCCTTCTGCTCCTGCCACTCCTTCACCAGCTTGAAGATGCCGGAGGTGGAGTTCTTCAAGGCCTGCGCCTCGTCGAAGAGTCCGACCCGATACTGATTCATGACGGTTTTATATTCTCGCTGGAACATCTGGTACGACATGCACAGTATCTGCGGCCAGCTATCGTTGGCTTCCCACTCTTGGTAAAGGCCTCTGCGCTGCCTCGGATTCTGGTCTAGGATGTGGCACTCCAGATATTTGTGAGCGCCTTGGTAGATGTCGAACAGCTCTTCCCTGAACTGGTACACGAGGTTGGGTGGCATGATGGCCAGCACCCGCTGCCCCTCGCTGATCCAGTACATGGCATAGGCGTGAACGATGAGCGTCTTGCCTGTTCCCGGCTCGTCGTACAGTCCGTAGTTGTCGTTGGTCAGCAGCTTGTTGAGGCCGCTGATCTGGTGCGCCATGGGTATGCGGTCTTCCCGCATGGTGATGTACGGTGCGAAGGGTACGGTGTTCTTGAGCTTTGCTGCTTTGAAGTAGTCGTCCAGTGTGTAGTCCATTGTCATTCTCCTCATTCCCTTGTCGGGCTATTAAGGGGCTAAAAGCGCCCCGGCAAAATTTACGAACAAAAGGGACTAAGTCCCTACTCGAAGTTACTGCTGTCCACCCCCTTGTGCAACAGCTTGTCACGATCAATAGCAGCCACCGGCCTCTTACCATTACCCATGCCGGGGACCACCTTCCACTCAGAAAAATAAGGCTCGTCCTTCAGCAGATCCTTGAAAGCCTTCACGCTCTCAATGACCGCACCGTGGTTGCTCACCGTCCTGATGTACTGCTTGTACAGGGCGTGGCACAGCATAGGGTCCAGCAGTAGAGTCTGCTTGTCGTCCACCACGCAGTAGTGAACGCCGTTCTTCAGCCACTCGTCGTTGCCGCGCTGCATGCCTGCCATGATGTTCATCTCTTCCATGACAGCATCCACCTCAGAGTGAGCGTTGACCTCCTCTGCTGCATCCCCGATCCTCTCGCAGTATTCCTCCATCGTCTCGATGATCTCCTTCAGGCGAGCGGAGGATCTCGGCAGCTCCAGATTTTCACTGACCACCTTGTGCATGAAGTTGAGACCTACCATCATAATCTGGTGGCAGTAGCGAGGCCGGTCATCGAGGTCTTCAGACAGCAGATCCTCTGTGGCCAGAATCATTTTGTCTACCTCTTCAGTGGAGGTCTGCAGGGCGACGGCCATCATAGCCTTGCCTATTTCCCTGAGCTTTTTACGGCCCCGGTTGGCCAGCCTCAGCTCCACCCGCTTGCCCTGCCGCTTCTCCTTGGACAGCTTCACTCGCAGGCTGCGCTCCTGCAGAGCAGGCATCTCGATCTCCTGCTCACTGACCACTACCAGCGGACCCGTGATTGGAATCTTGTTTACCTTGCCGCCGGTACGACTGTTGTCACCCTTGTCTGCCAGTCCGCCCCGCAGCACAGATTCCGAACTCCACGTAGCCTTGAGTATCTCGCCCACTGACTTCCAGTGAGAGGACCGCATCTTTGACTTGTTGTATTCTTCCATGACTCTGGGCACTGTGGTGGAAGAAGATGCGTACTCAAGGATTGCGAAGGGGGTAATGTTTGAAACGTTAACAGGGGTGTCTCTCATGGTGTAGTCAGTGCCGCTGAGCCAGCTAACCAAGGAGACCGTGACGCTCTTCCCTGATCCTGCGCTGCCCCAGACTGCCAGCACCGGGAACTGATTGTACAGCGACATGATGTGGGCCTTCAGGTGACAGGCGGCATGCCAGCCAACCATCTCACCTATCTCCACGTCCTGATTGATGCTGAGCAAATTGAACAGCGCCTCGTCTGCCTCTACGTCCCCTTTCACGCAGATGTTTGACTCTGAGAAGTAAGGTCTGGCAACCATGCTGCCAGCGAACTCGTGAGTATTTTGAATCCGGTTGGTGTTTATCGACATGTCCGGTTCAACATACGTAAATATTTCTGAGTCCCCTATCATCTCCAGATGCATCCCGCAGGTATGCACTCTCATAATCTCCCCCATACTGTTCTCTTTATTGAGGACGTGTCCCTTGATGGCCTGCACGTCGTTGTCGCTGCCGAAGAACATCAGTACCCCGTGTCCTTCAGTGGTGTCCCGCATGAAAGCAGAGCGGGATAGCCAGCTTGACTCGTTGAACACTACCGTTGCTACCGCCTCCTCGTTTTCGTACAACTCCATGCGAGTGCCGACCCTTCGTCCCTTGCCTCCTTCCTTTGGGATGTCGATGTAGTGGTCGGTGGGAGTCATGGTGAAGTTGGTCAGAGGTTTGTCGCCGTTCTTATTCACGATGAACATGCCGTCCTCCCTCTCAACCAGACCCATAGTCAGGGAGGCTGAGTTAGCTGCCTCTGGGCAGTTCTCGATTGGGCACCCGTCGCAGGGGGACTTCTCAAGCATCCCTCTCATCGTCGCACAACTGAACAGGTAGTTCTCAGTGTGCTTCATGTATCCTACGCTGCCACGGATGTGATCCACCCTAGCCCTCAGGCTGTCGTACTTGGAACTCTTGGAGTTGTCCGCCATGCGAGAGACCAGACCGTCCGCCACCACCTTGTCCACTCCGGCCCTGCCGATGTAGATACCGAGCTGCATGGATGCGTGGTTAAGATTTCTCTCGGGGCGAACTCCTTTCCAGTCGCACAGTTGCTGCACACAGGGAGGAACGTCTTCTCTGATGGCTGTCAAACTCTCGGAGGACGTGACTACTACAGCCTGCTTCGCATTGGTGTTAACCTCGCGCCGCGCCTCTTCGAACAGATTTTTCAACAGAGCCACTACCATGGGCATCGGCTCTATCTGGGTAACGTTCCTTGGCTGCTTGGTCAGCTTGCTGTAGGACTCAGCGTCCATGTCAGCCAGCTCTTCGTACAGCACAGGCACTCGGTAATTACCGTCGTCCCGCTGCACGTTTTCAACCCTGAATGCGTTCCCCTTCCCGCAGCTATAGACTTGGAAGTCCATGCCGGGAACATATAATTCTTTTGCCATTGCCTTGTAAACTAAAGGCAACCCTTTGATCGGTCTCCCTGAACTAAAATATTTCTGGTCTACGGTAACGTGTAAGCCCTTCGAGCCAGATGCAAAAATGCGCACCCCGTTCCTTGGCACCCCCAGTTCAACTAATTTATCTACCAGCGTCCTGCCTGACTCTATGGCCAGCTTTAGATCTTCCTTGCAGTCGATGTCGAAGTAGAGAGGACCCCGGTACTTGTAGGTCTTCTTGTCTCTGCCCCCATCTTCTACCAGTTCGGTGACATCCAGTATCGTCACACGCTTGGCGTTTAGCTCCTGAATTTTGGTGTCCAATTCTTCTGACTTTACAGGCACCCACGAATCTTTTTCAGATCGCTGGATGTATCTGTACATGGATTCTTATTCCTGAGCTGCTAAATTAATTTACCGGAGTCGGACAGTTTCATCTTGGCGATAGAGACCGCGCGGCTGGGGACCCTGCGGAACTTGGAGCTGCCTTCTTTAGCGAACCACGAGCGAACGGCTTCTTCGCTGTACTCTGTCAGGGTAGCCATTTGTTTGTGGTTAAATTTGTTCTGGCGTTTCACGAGTTCCATGAACTCCAGATTTTCGTCGAACTGTTCTTTTTGGGCTTGGTTGAACAAGGCCATAACGTGTCTCCTTATATTAGTGATTAACGATTGGTGGTACGTAGTACTATTAACGGCGAAAAAAATGCCCAGCCATGAAACTGGGCAAGTGGACCGCGATCTTCTTCTCGTCAGGGGGACGAGGAACCTTCATCATCTACCTCGGGCATCACGCTGTCAATAACCCGACCCTCTGTTTCACACAATTTTTTAATCTTCACCGGCCTCTCGCCGCGCGGAAGTATCTCGCCATCACTCCCGCACTCCTGCCTGCCAATCAAGATGTCTACCCCATTAGCCAGCCCACGGTTGGCGAGCACGTTGCGTAGGTTGTAAAACTTGATGGTCGGGGGCAGAGGTACCAGAATGATAGAGTCCACCTCACAGGCGTTCAGGGCCTCCACAACCTCGTTGTAAAACATCGTCGATACGTGGCGGCTCATGGCCCCCGTCTTGTGTACGTCCAACTGGTCGTACTGCTTGTGCCCCGGCTCGATAACCGAGATCGAGTCCATGTCAAATCCTGCCATTATTCTTCTCCCATTAGGTTGAATATCAGGTCGTCAGTTGTCCCCAGCTCGTACATCTTCATCAGCAGGGCGAACGGTGCCAGACCTGATAGCTGGCACAGCTCGTGCATTGTGAACATTTCCTCGTCCACTTCGATCCTCGACAGGGCGAACCCTCTGAGGGATTTGTCTGGCTTGTTCGACAGGTACACGTTGTCCTCGAGGAAGGGTAGGCCTTCGTCGTACCTGCTCAGCCAGACTCCGGAGTACCCGTGATCTGTGAGGTACGACTGGAGGTTGGCCAAACCTTGATCTAGATCAAGTTCGTACATGTCGTCCAGCTTCCCTCCCCAGTCACTCTGGACCCGATCTGGGCACAGAGCCAACAGGAAGAAAAGCTGCAGCCTCAGTGACTCCTCCGAAGCCCACACCGTCTCGTTGAAGCTCAGCGCGGTGCAGGTGGGTTGGCCACAGCCGCCCCACCTCTCCAGCATTTCCCTCAGCTCCTGCGCTTCGTACCAGTCGGTATGTCCGCAGTCGCAGGCGGCGTAGTAGCGTTGGGTTTTGCCGATGGGTCGGTCTGGCCCTACCTTCAGGTGCCCTACCTTTCTTCCGAACGGCAGGGCTTTCTTGGCCTTGCCGGAGCCTGTGTGCAGGCTCCGGATTTTGACCTGTTTGGTTGGGGTGAATTTTCTGGTTGCCTCGTTCATTATTCATTATACCTTATTTGAAATGAAGTAAGGGTTCGTCAGAAATCTTCTCCAGTACGAACGTCTGCAGATCCACCATGTACAGCCCCCTGATCCCAGCCTGACCAATGTCTACCAGCACTTGGTGAGGGTGGCTAGGGTGCTCAAAGAACTCCAGACTCTCAAGAACATCGTGGCTGGTCTGAAGTCCCAGCATGCCGATGTTCTCCGTGAAGACCACCTCGTAAAACTCTATGTCAGGCATGCCTCCCAGCATCCTCACCGCAGAGAACGGATTCTCTTCTCTGGGTGTCACGACCTTGTGAGATGGAAATTTTAAAATATTGCTCATCTTACCCTCCGATCAGCACGTACTCCCCGTGCTTGTATTCTTCGACGCTGACAAAGCCAGCCCTGTCTCCGTTGTGCCAGAGATGGACTTTGCCGTCGCCTCTCAGTGACCCTACCCTGTGAGTTTCAGGGACGTGGGCTTTCATTTGAATGGATGCGACCTGCAGCGCCAAATTAAGGCTGTCGGTCTCGGTTGTTGTGTCTATGGAATTGCGCCACACAAACCTGATTCGGTATCTATAATTTTTTGAACCCGAGTTGCGGTTTTGCATTATGCATGTCCTCCCTTGCTTGGTAAGGTGGAGTCGAGTCAGCAGTGCTGACTTTCTTTTTGCTGCTTCTAAAGGAGTTTGCCGGAGGTGAGTGGGTTACCCACCTCCGGCTTTTTTTAGGCAGCGATCTTAACCGCCTCCTCCATCGCCTTCGCCTTACGGTTCGCACCAGACCCAAACCACGCAGAGTTCAGCCGGGAGCCAGACTTGCTGGTCTTGGCCATGTGGTCCTGATAGAACGTCACTGCGTTCACCAGTCCCCACGCTGTGTGGTGAGCGGACTTGAGGTTGGCCCCCGGTGACCGCTCGTAGGCTGCAAACATCTTTTGGAAGGTAGGAGAGTAGGCAGGCTTGCCGTCCTCTGTGATGGTGATGGCGTCCTTTCCCAGCACTGCGGTGAAGAAGGCGAGAGCCGTCTCCAGATCCACGTGGGTGTTGGCCAGCTTGTTCACCTGCTGCTCGTACAGCTCCCAAGTTTCCTTGGTCAGTCCCAGAGCGCCCTTCGCCTCGTCGGCGTCGAACTTCTTGTTGTGGGCTATCTTGAACGCTCCCTTGCCGTCCTGTGTGGCCCACTCCAGTGTGTTGTTGCACACTACCCGAACTGAGGTGAACTGGCAGGTGGTAGCCATGGAGGAGTCGTAGGACGTAGCCAGCAGGACGTAGCCATCGATCTTGTCCTGTCCGAAGATGCGAGTGGACTCCCCGATGCGAGCCAGTGCCCAGATGCGCTTGCCGTCCATGAGGGAGCCAGCGGTGTCCATCTGGAAGCCGTTGGCTTCGATCAGTTCCTTGTAGAAGTCCATGACCTGCTCGGGCTGGACGACGTGGTACCCCTTGCCGACGATACCAAGAGGTTCTTGGTTGTCGGTACGCACGAGCACCTTGCGGTTCTCAATGGGGGTTGGCACGTTCTTCAGGTCGAAGTCGTTGCCGCCGACCACGGTTGGTACTTGGCGGGAGTAGTAGACAGTTCGTTCGTCCACTTCCCAGTTGAGGCCGGCGGCTATGCGCCAGTCATCGAGTGTTGCGTCGTCGTGGACACGGGAACCGTAGCCATGCCAAGGTGTCTCTCCGTCGTAGCGAATTGCGATTCCGGCGTAACCAGTTGTAAAGTCTAATGCATGCATGTTGTATCTCCTTTTCATTTTTCCCTTTCGGGCGGATGGGGCAAAAGCGCCCCGGTTAATTTTTGGAACAATGGTACTAGGTACCGGTGGTACAGTGTACTACTTTAGCTCGCCTCCTTCAAGCTCAATTCATCACTCTTTGCGTAAAGCTCAACCAAGATCTCCCGTACTCGGCGAACCACAACCTGATACGAAACCCCTGAACCAGCCCTGAACTGCTTCGACCACATCACAGGGCCGTCCGAAGAGCCTTCCCCGTGCAGGGAGAAGTAATAGGTGTCGTCCGTATACTTGGTGTAATGCCGGACCAAGCTCCCATTCCCCCAGCTATAGTGACCGCCGTCTTCCCGGCCCTTGGACTCTACCAGTTCGTAAGCCTGAGACTCGAACGGGCGGAAATCCCGCTGCACAAGTTCAAAACGATTCTTCCCTGTCCTCAGCATGAACCCGTAGAATTTGTAGCGGCCTTCATTGCTGTCAGTCCAGAGATTAGAACCGGCCTGCATCAGGTAGACCGGTTCAGCCTGCGCGAACCCGAAGCAGACCAGTCGTTCATCGATATGACTGTCGCGCAGTTCCCGATTGTATCGCCCGATCTTCTGGACAAACTTCAACTCGTGAACTTCTTCGCCGGTTGTCATCTTCCGGAATTTTGCTGGTATTCTGTAAACGTAAACGCCCATGATTAATCCCTCCTCCATTCAAATTTGTCTTCGAAACTTTCTTGAACCGCATCGATCACCTAGTGTACTTGCAGGATAGGTGTCCGCCTGAGACCACCCTGCAGTTGAGGGATTTTATCTTCCTCCCGTTAAGGTACAGGTAAGTCGGACGTTCCGTCGATGTAGAGTAGAGGCTCTTCACCTCCGCAGGTGGCTCGGGTTCGTAGGTCTCGTAAAAATATCCGAGAGCGGCTACCCCGGTAAGACCGAGTCCTGCCACTGTGTTTTTAACCTTGCTCATTGTTTTCTCCTCTGGTGAATATAGTTGAAAGTTCATTCGGCTGCTTTATTATCCTCCTTCAAGTATTTGTCGGTCGAGGCGCTGCGGTAGGGCAGCGTCATGTCTTCAGCATCAAGCTCGATGTCAATAGAGCCGACACGGGCACCTAACCTGTTGTGCTCCTTCGCCAGTGCAGACCGTACCTGCACTCGGAAGCTGTCCCTCTCGTCCGACTCGAACAGATCGTCCGTCGCTCCGTTGTACGCTGCCTGTATCCACCCCATCGCTATTACGATGGCTTGTTCTCTTGGCGTTAGGTTTCCTTTTTTGCTTCGCATGTGTGTTACCTCCGGTTCTCCAAAATGCATTTTCCCAACTGGCTAGCCAATCGGCTGTCTTACCTTGAGCCTTGTGTTCAGCCCGTTTCTTTTTTACGTAAGCGTTTAAGTTTGTCAACGACCCTCCTCCACCATGATTGTTTGTGAGCTAACTTCACATTGTGAATTTCTCCGACAAGCTTCACCGGCTCAACTTCGGAGTCGATGAATCTAACCTTGCCGCTTTCATCGACCTCGTAGAACTTGCCCTCGCCTATCAGGTCGGACACCCTGAGACCTCCTTAGGTCCTTTCATTTGTTCTCCCTCCCGTCAATGAATTTAGCTTCCGCAGCCCCTTCGTCAGTCCAGTCATGGGTGAACTTGTCTAGGCACTGGTCTTCGGTGAAATTCTTGGCAGCTTCGTAATACGTCTGGGCCTCCTTCAGGTTTTGCTCTGCTGTCTCCACCATGCGCGAGCCGTGCTCTATGGCATGCATCCGAGCCTCGTCAAAAGTGTCGTAATACTTGACTCCGGCGGACTCCTTCATCTCCTTCTTCTTGTGATATCGTTCGCGATTCCCAGTCCAAGTTTCGAACGTCCAAAACCAAACGGTCTGGGCCGTCTCTTTCAATATCCAACGCTTGGATATTGACGGTTTCTTTTCGTTGAAAAATCTTGCCCACGTAAGTTTGTATTTAATCATGTCAGTACTACCTCCGGTTTTGGGGCGTCTCCGCCTCCGATGATGGTTGGTTTGATCCACTTGCGAATTACACCCTTCGCCGTGGGTTGGTTCCTGATGTGACCCCTTCTCCAGTGAGTGCGGGGGGAGGAGTGAGACCCCCCTGAGCTGCCGTTTGACCGACTTGTGTGGTCAGTCACGTGCAGGGTGCGGTAAGTTGGAATGGGAGCCTTGCCTGCCTTCTCCCGCTTCTTGTTGAGCTTGGCAGGCGGGGCGACCTTCTCTATCGGAGCGTTGCTGCAGGAGAGTATCCCCAGCATTCCGAAAGCTACCCGCAGTTCGTCCGCCATGTCCTTCATGATTATTTCAGCGGTTTCTGAATCCATGTCGCTCACCGTATCTTCGAACATCGGCAGGGCGGCGGTGACGCTAGGTTGCCCCGGTCCTCCAATTCCCAGATTCAGAGAGAGGTCGTCCGATATGAAGTACCACTCTTCCATGGTGTTCAGCATCTCGTAGGTAAACACTATGGAGATAGGAGCCACAGCCCACTGCAGTTGCACTTCATTGCTCTGCGGATGGTAGGCGCTCATCAGCGCGAACTGGGTGTCTGAGATCTCAACCAGAAGGATTATTCGCTTTAGTGCCAGCTCCTGAATTTTGTCGAGCTTCTCTTGGGGGACCCCCAGCTCACCGTAGTCGAAGTCGTACTCGATGGCCATGACAGGGTAGGGGAGCCTTTGGTTCTCTGTCTCTACGCTGGCCAGATCG
>PPDG01000127.1 GCA_002899795.1 Desulfobacteraceae bacterium
AGGAGGTCCAGCATGGCAGAACTCAAGGAAATGTACCGGACGGTCATGGATGACCACTTCCCCGAAACAATGACCATCGCTTTAGGCGAACAGATCCTGACCTATCGCAAACGCGCTTGGAAAATCCCTGATGACAAGACTGGTGAGCTTATTGAAAAGGGGCTGCGCTATGGTGAGAACCCCGGCCAGGAGGCTGCCCTCTATGAACTCGTAGACGGCAACCTCACCCTCGGAGACTGCCGCTTTATCGAGCCCGGCATGGCACTGGTAAGCAGTATCACCGAAGCTGAAATGCTGCAGGCCGGCAAGCACCCAGGCAAGACCAATCTCACTGACCTGGACAACGGTCTCAATATTCTCAGGTACCTGGACACCCGGCCAGCGGCGGTGATTCTCAAGCACAACAACCCCTGCGGCGCCGCCCATGGCGGCAGTCTGGCCGATGCCTATGACCGTGCTAATATGGCTGACCGCATTGCCGCTTTCGGCGGCTGCGTGGTGTTCAATCAGCCGGTGGACAAGGCCACCGCCGAACTGCTGGCAGCCAACTACCTGGAAGTGGTGGCAGCGCCGGATTATGAAGCAGGCACGGTGGAGATCCTCAAGCAGCGGGCTAATCTCCGGATCATCCAGATTGCTCGCATGGACCGGCTCACCGACTACCGACAGAGCCGTTTCTTGGAATTCAAATCCCTTATGGATGGAGGTATAATTGTCCAGCAATCACCCCTCAACGCCGTCCTCAGTGTAGAGGACTTCAAACCCGCTGAAACCACGTATCAGGATAAAACCTACAAAATTAAGCGGCCACCCACCGAGAAAGAACTCAGAGACCTTCTCTTTGGCTGGAGCATCGAACAGGGGGTGACCTCAAACTCGGTCCTTTATGTGAAAAATGAATGCACCGTTGGAGTCGGCACCGGTGAGCAAGACCGGGTGGGTGTGGCAGAAATTGCTGTGTTTAAAGCCTATACCAAGTATGCCGACCGGCTGTGCTTCGAAAAGCATGGCATCCCTTACAAGGATCTCGAACTCGCCATCGCCAAAGGTGAGCGCGACCAAGCGCTCAAAGAGGAAATTGATGCTGCCACTCAAGAAGCCAAAGGTGATCTCATTGGCTCCACCATGGTCTCTGATGCCTTCTTTCCCTTTAGGGATGGCGTAGATGTTGGGCTCGAAGAGGGTATTAGTGCAGTGGTGCAGCCGGGAGGATCGCAGCGGGACTTCGAGGTGATCGAGGCCTGTAACGAGGCGGGGGCCACCATGATCTTTACCGGCCAGAGGGCGTTCAAGCATTAACTAGTGCCCATCCGGAAACTGCTTCCTGTTCCTGTCATTCTGAGCGAAGCGAAGAATCTCTTGCGACCATGGAACTACGAGATTCTTCGTCGCTCCGCTCCTCAGAATGACAAATGAAAGCCAGGTTTCCGGATGAAAATTAGCTAGCAGTATGCAGTTGGTAGCAGGCAGCGAAACTTTGATTGTGTTGATGGTGACAATTGATCTGCCAACTGCTGCCTGCTCCGCCAGTCCCCACGTCTATCTGTCTCATGCACCCCAGCGGTCGAATAGTTGATGTTCAACATCGAAACAGTCCAGTACCTTACCTACGGTGTGGTGGATGAGGTCCAGAATGGTCTTGGGTTTGTGATAGAAGGCCGGGACAGGGGGCAGAATCACCGCCCCCTGCGAGGCAGCAGCGAGCATAAGCTTCAGGTGCCCTCTGTGTAAGGGCGTCTCCCGCACCACCAGAACCAGGGGGCGCCGTTCTTTCAGAGTGACATCCGCAGCACGAGTCAGCAGATTGGCGTCATACGAGTTGGCAATACCCGAAAGACTCTTGATGGAACACGGGATCACCACCATGCCCCTGGTGATGAAAGAACCGCTTGAGATGGGAGCGGCAAGATCAGCGTCGTCGTAGATTCGACCGGCCGCCGCCTCTACCTCTTCCAGCGAGTGATCGGTCTCCAGAAGGAAATTTTCACGCGCCCTTTCCGTGAGGACGACATGACTCTCATAGCCAAGGTCTTGCAAGACCCTGAGCATCTCCAGTCCGTATATTACGCCGCTGGCACCAGATATGCCCACAACTAATCGCTTTGATGCATCATCCATAGCCCTTTCCTGTTTATGA
>PPDG01000614.1 GCA_002899795.1 Desulfobacteraceae bacterium
AAAGCAAGGAGTCAGGAGTCAGTAGTTTAATTTCGAATTTCGAATTGCGGATTTCGAATTTAAGGTCAGAGCAGTTTCTTGTCCCGCTTCCTCTTTTGTCTACTTTTTGCAGTCTTACCGATACTGGTGAATATTGCGAGTAGTTCTGAGGATTCTTGAAGAAGCCAGGACAGGCTCTGGGGATCGCCGATGTTGGATGCATCGAACAACTCTAGCCAGTATTGTGTTTCGCTGGCTTCCTTCTCAACTATGGCGATCTTGTGGATGAAGTCTTGACGTGATTGAGCTCGGTTTGCCTCTCGATAATTTGCGCCCATTGAAGTTCCTGCTTTAAGAAACTGGTAACCCATAACATCGGGAATCGTATTGTTAGGCAAATCAGCAACAAATCTAATGACCTCCAGCGCAAACTTCTTCGTCCTTTTCTCGAGTTCTTTTTTGTCCATCAGTGCCCCTTTCTTTAGTTTGTAATTTTTCTTTTAGACTTACTTTACGATGCGCCAGTCCAAATTTGTAAGCCGTTAACTAGAATCTTACTTGATAAATTCTGAACTCGTAATCCGAAATTTCCTCTCTCCTGCCTCTTTGCTTTTAAATTCGAAATTCGCAATCCGCAATTCGAAATTTTCTCTCTATGCCTTATCTCACCTTTATCCACAGCAACCTCGCCACCCCGGGACCGGGATTGCTCCACTGGGTCGGCATTTCTGAGGTCAAATAAATGACATCTCCTGAACGCAAGCTGTAAGCCGCTTTCTCTAGTTTCACCTGCAATCTTCCCGAAAGGAGGTAGCCTATCTCTTCTCCTTTGTGAACAAAAAAATGAGAGGGTAGTTTCTCTTTGGGCGGGATTTCAATGAGGTATGGTTCGGCTTTGAGGTCGAAATCGACCGGTGACAGCAATTTTGCGACCACGGCACCCGCAGGCAGGTCAGGAAACTTCACTTCAGCGGCTTCAGCTGCGGGAAAGATAAAACGCTTTTTCTGTTCCGTCTTGTCTTGGAAAAAAGAGCTTATCTCCACTGAGAGGATTTCCGCCATTTTCATCAGGGCTGGTAACGAAGGGTAGATGAGACTACTCTCTACCTGGGAGATGGTGCTGGGGGTCACTCCCACCAGTTTGGCCAGTTCAGTCTGGGAGAGACCTCTCTTGGAGCGCAGCTCTTTGAGACGTAGGGCCAGATCAACACGTCCCGAAGTACGTCTCTCGGTATCAAAGGTTACGGTCAGATCTTTGGTCCAGTAGTTGTGTGGTCTGTGAAGATTGTCCAGGCTTCGCTTTTCAGCCTTGAGGATGGTCAATGAAGTGGTGCCTCTCTTGATGGCGAGGTCAATAGCCACCTGGGCAATCTGGTTGATCTGGGCCCGGAGCTTGGCTGAATGTGCACTCTTTTCCAGGATCCAGTAGGCAACGGTGTTCAGCTCGTATAAACGAGGACAGGAGTGGGAGTAGAAGTTAATTATATGTTCTTCGCCACCCCATAGTTCCTGCATTCCGGTGATACTCTCAAAGACAAAGCGAACGTCTCCCTCCTTGGTGGCATGGATGCCGTAGAGAACATCCATGAAGTGGTTCGTATCACGGGGATCTTCGACTAGGACGATGTCGCATGGCCGTTCCGATTCCGCTTCCTCATAAAATTTGAGGAAAATAGGGGAAGCAGCTCCTTTACCGTTGGTGAAACAGTCCAGAATGGTGAGGGTTGGGTTGTCGCTGAGCGGCCCCAGTTTGTCCAGCAGATTTTTGGGCGAGCGATCGAAGCTGACGTAGATGAGAGGTTTGTCTTGGGATTGAGAGGCTTGAATAAAATTGAGGCAAAATACATGCGCCAGGCTCCCGGCATCATCGTGCCAGACCACGTTGTCGCCAATGAAAAGACCTCCCAACAGCCGGTCAAGTTGACTGACTCCTGAGGCCACCCTCTGTGTCTCCGTTGCAGCCGAAACCATGGGTTTTTCCTCTGTGATTAGGGTTCTCCCTAACCTATTGGATTTATATGGCACCGTCGAGCGATGGGCAAAGAGCATAGAGCATAGAGTAAAGAATTTCAAATTTGCCCCAGGCCCTGCTGCTTTGGTAGGGCGGGCCTCGACTCGCCTGAGCCTGTCGAAGGCTGTGCCCGCCGAGAGTAGT
>PPDG01000360.1 GCA_002899795.1 Desulfobacteraceae bacterium
CTATGCACTATGCTCTATGCACTATGCTCTAAGCGCCATTCGTCAATACGCATCCCTATCCACGCGCGCTTCCATAAAACGATAGTCTTCCTCTGCCTTGGCAAACACACCAAGATTGCCAAGGCGCACATGCGTCAGTCCTGCATTTTTGGCATTTTCGTAAGCGCAGACCATTTCCTCCACTGTTGGAGTCCGGGAATCCTTCATCTGATACTCCGGGAAAAAGGCCAGAATGGTGAAAGGAATAGACACATCCACAGCCGCCAGGCGCCCTGCGATCCGTCCCAACTCTTCTGCTTCCACCACTTCAGGAATATACAGAGACAGTACCTCCACGACGAAGTCTCGTTTGAGCATCTCCTCTGGCAATTGGAGAATCCACTGGTTGTCGCACCCTGTGAGCCACCGGTGGCGTTCATTATCCTCAGCCTTTATATCAAGCCAGAAACTGTCTGCACTGCTCTCTTCTAACAAGTCCAGATTTTCTGGGGTCAGTCCGTATCCATTTGTTTCAATAAGGACCCAGAGTGAGGTGTTTTCTTTGATAAGCCTGGCACAGTGCGCGTAGAAATCCGAGCGACAGGTCAGGTCACCACCTGTGAAGCCCACAATATTTCTTGCCGGTCCGAAACCTTGGGAACTTATGGTAATATCTTCGGCCCCTAGCACTCCTGGACACCGAGGCGACCGTTCACCCGTGAGGATACAGGCGCCGCAGCAATGGCAAGATTCGTGGGCGTGCCAGGCAGTACTGCGGTCTCGCGGCTCCATAAGGGTTACCTGCTTCTCGTAGTTCTTAGCGGTTTGCAAGATGTCCTTGGGGCTGAGCCATTGACCTGTTGCCTCTTTGCTGAAGTACCAGGAGTGGCACTTTCTGCAGGAGAGGTTACACCCAGACTGGTAAATGGAGAAATAATTTTCCGGTCTTGAAAGATGCATGCTGGTAATCATCCGCTGCCACTCACCATCTCGGAAACGCAGAGTAGCCTCACAGCCCAGCCGGCGCTTGTTTCCAGTTGCCACAAGGCATTTTCCAGGACGATAGCCCTGTTGCATCAAGTTGCAGGTTTTCTTATTTGGAACAGCTTCAGTCATATATTCGCTAATTGGTCAAGTAGTTGATTAGAGAATTAGTTAATTGGTTGAAAGCGTTAAATTTTCAGAAGTCGTTGAACTCGCAAGATCGCGGCGGAAAGCCGCTCCCACAAGAGAATTTTTGTCTTCTGATCTCTGACTTCCGACCTCCGACCTCTTTTTTCTGTCCGCTGCCAGCTGTATTTCCCTATGCCCCATGCTCTATGCCCTATGCGCCTTACTGCTTACTCATTCTTTAATAGCCATGGCGGTTCCTGCCGTTTTATGTCCACCTGTATGCGATCAGCTCTAACGCCCATATCGAGAAGGTCAACTACCTTGCGCACATCATCTGCCATTTGGACGATGGCGGCATGGGAGTGAACCAACTGACTGGGTGCGTTGGAAAAGTCGCGATATTTGGAGCGGATCAAACCAGAGCTTTCTTCCAATAGTTCCAACGCTGGACGATAGGCTCCCAAGCTGACAAACACGCTCGCTTTGTTGGCCATAAGCCCCGTTCGGACCGATAGTTCAACCCCGTTAATTGCCAGACCCTGGTCAAAGTAAACAAGCGCTTTATCCAAAGAACCTTCTCGGGCACACACATAGCCCAGATCCCGGCAAACCAGCGCCACATCTAAATCGTGCCCCTTCTCCTGCGCATAATCAAGGGCACGCTGAAAGTAATGAAGAGCACGGAGCATCTGCCTATCGCTATAGGCCTCATGCGCTAACTGCAACCAGAGTTTTACCTGCTGATCCGCTTCTTCAAGCACCACTGGAGCTGGTCCTTTGGTTTTGGTTGTCGGGGGAACAATCGGTGGAGCGCACTGTTCGGCAAGCTCGGAACAGGAAGCGCTTGGCGTTTATGGGAGAGTGATGAGACGCCAATTCATGAAATATGCGGGCTACTAGAAGCGTTATGAAAAGAGGGCCCAGCCGGAAATTTTGAACCGTTGACGTTGAACCTGAAACGAATCCTTCTGTTTACTGTCAATGAACCGTGACCGGTCCCTCCTGATCCTCAATCTGCCTTTCTTCCTCCTGTTCCC
>PPDG01000449.1 GCA_002899795.1 Desulfobacteraceae bacterium
GTAGGCGGACTTGGCCGGGATGACGACTTGCGACACAGACCCTTGTGCGGAAATGACAAGAGAAAAATCTCTTTTTGCATTAGGGTTAACTCAGCCTATCCCATTCTCTTCGCTGAATTGAAATGATACTATTTTGTCTCATTTTCTTGTACTTTAGGCCGACAAGTAAAGAATCCAGGCTATAGGAAGGATTGGAGAAAATGTGGATTGCGAGACTTTCGAGTGGTTTTGAGATTGATGTTTCCGGCGGCCTTAGAGTTTTAGAGATCGAAAATGACTTTTATGTGGTGGGGCAGGAAATGTCGATTCCTGTGAATAGCAGGGAGGAAGGTTTAGAAGAAATCAGGAAGATAAAAGAGGGTGAATGTTGAAGGCCGCCGCTTACTACCGTGTAAGTAGTAGTAAACAAGAAGAAAAAAATCAGTGTCGCTAGATACTCTGCACCTATGGTTAATGAAACCGGCAGGAAAAGTCCAAAGGACAAACCCCTGGAACTGGCCTTGAAGTCCTTTGACTGGACGGTTGGCGCCATCCGGTAATTTGTGTCACTAGATTCTTTACTTTTCAGGGCCCCAGAGCATCCAGGGGGCCCTGGTTTAATGCTAGAATTTAATCTCAAAAGGCTCGATTTTTTTGTTGCACCGGGAGCAGATGTATTCAGTTTCCCTCACATCATCAGCGGAATATGAATCCGTTATACCCCTCTGCGCCGAGATCATTTCTTCCATCTTGAGACAACCCCTGCAAACGACCTCATCTCCAACCTGAACCGCCGAAAAAATATCTGCCATTGTCTCATCCTCCTTCTCTTTTACATAGATAGGCGAGTGCAAGAAATATGCGCAGCAACTTCATGAGCTTTGCTCAGGCTGGCCCTTTTTTTCTGGCTGCACCTTTGCGACAAATTGCTCCTTAAATCCTTCAGAGAACTCAGTCCTGAAAATATCTATGTCCATGGCCTCGTCATATCTGCCGGCAAGATGCAGGGCCATGCCCTTGTATATATGGGCCTCCTTGATATCGGGATTGATTCCCAGAACATCATCGAAGTATTTCAAACATTCATCATGTCTCCCCAATCCCAGCAAGGCGCGGCCTTTTCCCAGTAAAACGTGAACATTGTCGGCTTGCTGCAATAAGATCTTGTCCAGAAGCTTGATAGCCTCCTTGCATCGGCCCATATCGGTAAGGGAGTAAGCTTTAAGCTGCAAAGCCATTGTGTTTTCTGGGTTGCCCGCCAGCTCCTTGTCGCAGCAATAAACTGCCTCTTGCAAAAGTCCCTTCTCAGCCAATTTGGCCGCCCCAGCCAGCCATGAGGGTTTGGTTTCAGCTTCTTCTAGCTCAAGGACTTTCAACATAACGCCTGCGTAGGTTTGCTCCACAGCTTTGCCGCCATCAATAGCCATGGGTACACCATGACCTGGCAGTATGATTTCAATATCCCTTTTTAGCAACGACCTTAAGCCGTACAGGTAATGCTCCAGGTTTCCTCCCGCATTCTTGTCAACATCAGCCATGGCATGGGGCAAGACCGTGTCGCCGGTAATGGCAGTTTTGGTCGGAGCGTGATACAGGCATATACCGTCTATGGAATGGCCGGGCGTGCGAATCACCTCCCAGTCGAAGCCGCTCAACTCCAGGGTTTCTCCACCCTTAACTTCGATCAGAGGATGTCCGAGCTCTCCAATCATTTTTTTTAATTCATGAGGGCCCGTTTCATGGATGATGACCTCCAGGTCCTTGTTCTCCATGACAGGAGGGTATCTCAACAACTCAAACGTGCCCATGGCATGGTCGCGGTGTCCGTGGGTGAGGACGATCTTTTTGATATCCGCGGGGTTGAACCCGAGCTTGAAAAACTGGATGAACGAGGTGTAGTCGTTGCCTGAATCAACAACTGTAAGATAATCCCCTGCCAGCACGTAAATATTAGATGAGAAATGATAGCCGATCAGAAAAACACCGTTCACAAAGACCGGATGCGGATTCTGGAGAATCTCCGCAAGGGATAACCACCCCGGGTGTTGAGGCTCTTCCTCAGGTTCGGATTCATCTTCCTGTTGTGATTCCGGCTTTTCGTCGTCCTTCAACTCTTTGGCCATGTTCGCTCCCTTTACCATGATTGTA
>PPDG01000632.1 GCA_002899795.1 Desulfobacteraceae bacterium
CTCACTACTCTTCTTTAAAGTTGGGTGGTAAGAAAAGGTGTTTATAAGACTATGATTAGACAAGGATACAATAGTAACTGGCTCTGGTGGTGGTACATCCCGGGAGGAGTTTGTCCACTGCCAGGAGGCTAAGGGGTAAAAAGCTCTGAAATCTCAAAGCCGTGGGTAGACTCCTTGCCCACGGCTTTTTCAGTTCGAAAAGGTCGTGGGATAGGCTAGCGCTCACGGCCTTTTTTTTATCATCGAAAACCTGGTCCTTAGGGCAAGGTCAGAGTTGAATGGCTTTGCCGGTAGCAGAGGTTTCAGGTTTCAGTGTTCAGGTTTCAGTTGTTTGTTTTTCTTCCCTGACACCTGACACCCGACACCTGAAACCCCAAGATAAGGGAGGATGGCAGTGTACCACCCGAGTAAAGAAGAATTTCTCAGTCTAGCTCAACAGGGGAATATAATTCCAGTATTTCGGGAAGTCATGGCCGATACCGAGACACCCATTAGTCTTTTCAAAAAGGTGGCCGTTGGGCCGGAGTGCTTCCTTTTGGAAAGCGTGGAAGGTGGAGCACGGTGGGGCCGTTATAGTTTCATCGGTCACCGCCCACGACTGTTAGTCAAGGCTCGCGGTGATGAAATCGAACTCACCCGAAATGGTAAACAGTGCGGCCAGTTCAAAGCTTCGCCTCTAGAGTACTTGAAGAATCTAATGGAAACATTTAGAGCTGTTCCTGTGGAGGGGTTGCCTAGATTTTTCGGAGGATTGGTGGGTTATCTGAGCTATGATACTGTACGCTTCATCGAGGAGCTGCCAACTCATAAGCCAGATGACGTCGGCATGCCGGATGCAGCCTTCATGATGCCTGAGCAAGTTATGATCTATGACAATCTGAACCAGACCATCAAGGTGGTGGCAAATATATATGTGCCGGAATACGTCAATCATGCTACGGCGTACGATCGGGCGGTGGCCGAGATAGATGAGACGATCAGGTTGCTCAAGGAGCCAATGATATCCTCAGAGCCGGAAAGAGGACCCGGACGGGAGCCAGTGCTTAAGGCAAACATGGAACGAGATCGGTTTGAGGGCATGGTGCGGCGCGCGAAGCAGTACATTCAAGACGGCGAGGCCATACAGGTGGTAATCAGTCAACGTTACGACACGGACCTGCTCTCGGAACCGTTTGATATATATCGCGCCCTCAGGAGAGTGAACCCGTCCCCATATATGTACTACCTTGACTTCGATGGTGATGTGGTCGTCGGCGCTTCACCCGAGGTGCTGGTCCGCCTGGAAGACGGCCGGGTGGCCCTACGGCCTATTGCCGGTACTCGGCCCCGTGGAAAGAACGACGCAGAGGATAACCGTTTGGAAAAGGAACTACGCGCGGATCCGAAAGAGCGAGCTGAACACGTGATGCTGGTGGACCTGGGTCGCAACGATGTAGGCCGGGTGGCCACTGTTGGTACGGTGGAGGTGACCGATCTGATGGTGGTGGAGTACTATTCTCATGTAATGCACCTGGTCTCACATGTGGAAGGGGATCTTGCGCCGGGCCTTGATATGTTCGATGTCCTGCGCGCCTCCTTTCCGGCTGGCACCGTTTCTGGTGCTCCCAAGGTACGGGCAATGGAAATAATCGATGAGCTTGAACCCACCAGACGTGGACTATACGCAGGAGCAGTGGGATATTTTAGCTTTTCCGGCAATATGGATTTCTGCATTACCATACGGACACTTCTTATCCGTAACGGTCGCGTTTACCTGCAGGTGGGGGCGGGGATCGTTGCCGATTCAGTTCCAGAGCTTGAGTATGAGGAGACGGTGGCCAAAGGTAAGGCTATGGTCAAGGCCCTGGAGATGGCGAACAGTGGATTGGTATGAGATTGCGGATTTCTCCTTCGGAGTCCCACCCTGCGGGCGGGTTCCCGGTTTGAAATAGGAGATCTCAGATTCAATATTCGAGATTTTAGGTTTTGAATTTATGGTTTCAGAATGAAAATTTACATTCTACAATCTGAAATCGTCAAATGGAGGGTTACCCGTGATACTCATGATCGATAATTACGATTCATTCACTTACAACCTTGTGCAGTACCTTGGTGAGCTGGGTGCCGATGTGCGCGTATACA
>PPDG01000332.1 GCA_002899795.1 Desulfobacteraceae bacterium
CAGAATTTAACCTGCGATGAGAGAGTATGCTGGTTTCAGATATCCTTATCTAGGGAAGAGATGAGCTCTCGATCCTCACGCGATATCTCAGTGAAGCGGACACCTACTCCGCTGAATACTGACTTTCCGTCGATGTTGAAGTTGCCTGCCCAAGCCTTTCTCCCATTCACTGATATGGACCGCTGTTCGGAATGTTCGAAGACAATATGTAATTCGCCGTTAAGGTCTGCTTCCTCAGAGTATTGGATGCATGCACCGCCAACACTGATATTTCTGGTTTCTCCATTGATGGCACCTTCTGACGTTAGAATAACCACAGGCCAATTTACAAGAATTCTAGGATGGAGGCGTTTGTCAACTCCGTGAGACATATTCCTTACCGTATTCGTTGTCGGCTGAATGCCGTTTTTGGGACAGCGTTGATTGGGCTATGGGCTTACTCCTCGGTCTTCTAATGTTGCCTTTTTTAATGCTGCGGCAGATTTCTCTCCAGTTCATCGTTCAGGTAGCGTATCCGGAGAATCGACCTTACGCGGACTGCCAGTTCCACCAAGTCAATGGGGCTGAAGCCAGAAGTACCTCGTAGCCTTCACGCTCTAGAAATTCGCCGAGCAAATCCCTTAATGGCATCTCATCATCCACAATCAAGACTTTTTCCCCCACCGTACCCCTCCACTTTCCTACTGCTATACTCATTCAACAAAAAAACATCTTTTCAGTTAGCGGTTTCACCAATGCATACCCGATGACAACAAGAAAGCGGCGCTGAGAGTGCATCATCATGAGAAATCTAAACTCACCTCGATCACGGCCAAACTTTTTCAGTAGTAGCCCTTACTGTAAACTCCACCCTCCTAAATATTGAGCACAAAATATGGTAACTCGATCTCAAGAGGTAAAGTGTAGATTAAAGTAGCAATTTACATTCCAGGGGGCCAGTCTGGACTTCGGCTATTAACGATCCATTTTTATCTTGCCAAATCGCACTATCGTACGATCATTATACTGGATGCTGGTGTGTTCTGTGGATGAGGAAATAATCCGGCAATCCATTATAGACGTCAATAAATATGTTAGATGCCTGCCATGAGCAAGAGGCGCCTGCAACCTGTGAATGATACAGGGGACTAGGAGGTTATCAAAGATGTTAGAACTCACAGGGCGAAAGTTGGTACCTTTTTTGCTAAGAAAGTAGAGAGGAGAAGTAAGGGGGAAGGGTGTTCGCCGCAGCCCGCGCAAAGAGATTTCCACCGCATGAGTTTTCAATTTACAAAAGCAGGTGAAAACCAAGATGAAAGCACTTTTTAATATTGCACTTGTGATCGTAACTTTTTTCTCCTGTTATGTCGAAAATATATACCTCTTTGTTCTTCCGCCCCAACCAGGAGAGGTTGCGCCTTTCACGGTTCGCTCCCAACGAAGCTTCAACTTCGATCAGGAAAAGGCTCTCGGTAACTACCGGAAAGTAGCCCTTTCCAGGTATGTGCCTCTATACACCTACGTTCCAGATAGGACCAAGGAAGCAAGGCAAAAAATGGCGGCCCTCAGCGCAATGGTTGCCAATTTTCAGGGCTTGAATCGGACTGGAGGGGAGGATCTTGTAGAGTATCTGCAAAGAGAATTTGAGTTAACTCTCAGTGGAGATTCGGTGCTTAAGCTTCTCCGTTACCGCAATCTGGACAACATCCTAGATGGAATAATGACCATCGAGGAATCCATTCTGCACAGCAAAATTGCGGAAGATCCAGAACCCTTCAAGGGAAAAAAAACCATTGAGGTTCTTTATCCTGAACCCATGGGGATTGTCTCCCACTCCGCCAATGAGGTAGTTACCCTAGAAGTGGCCAGGCTCACGCTCCAAGAGAAGGTCAAGCAGCTATTCTGGCAGGAGGACGAAAGCGTTTTGGATCCGCTTGTTCAGATATCCCTAGCCACTCTTTTGCCAAATCTAAAGTACGACCAGCGGGAAAATGAGAGAAGGATTCAAGAAATCATTAAGCGGTACCCTTCTAAGGTGGTTCCTTACAAGCCAGGGGACATCTTGGTGCCTTTTCGCAGAGTTCTGAGTGAGGAAGATGTGCTTTTGTTGGCCACGTATCAGCAGGAGGAAAATAA
>PPDG01000059.1 GCA_002899795.1 Desulfobacteraceae bacterium
AGGTTTCCGCAAACTCAACGAACGACTTATCACCGAGAACAATAAACCCTTTGCAAATCCTCGCAATGCCGCCTCTGGCTCTCTGCGCCAACTCGATCCCACCGTCACTGCCAGTCGGCCTCTGGAACTGTTCCCATTTGAACTCTCCAATGCAGATGATTTGGGCTACCAGACCGAGAGTGACTGTTTGGCTGACCTCAAACGCTGGGGGCTGCGGGTCCCACCTGAAGCGATGGAGCAAACCACCTCCCAGAAAGATATTGAGGCCATCCATCGCCGCTACAGTGAAACTCGTGACCGGCTCGATTATGAAGTGGACGGTATTGTGGTAAAGGTTGACGGGCTCCCTCTGCGGACGAAGATGGGCTCGCGCACCAGAACGCCCCGCTGGGCCGTGGCCTACAAGTTTGAACCTCGCCAGGAGGTTACCCGGCTGGAAAAGCTCATTGTCCAGGTAGGGCGCACCGGCAAGTTGACACCCGTGGCGCTGCTACTGCCGGTGGACGTGGGTGGAGTTACCGTGTCTCGGGCATCTCTGCACAACTTTGGAGAGGTGAAGCGGCTGGATGTGCGGGCTGGAGATACTGTCCGGATTCAGCGGGCTGGGGATGTCATTCCTCAGGTGATGGCAGTAATCAAGCCGGGGGAGCCCCGCAGTGAACCGTTTCTGGCTCTTGACAGGTGTCCAGTATGCCGGAGTAGAGTGGTTGAGGAGGGAGCTTATCACAAATGCCCCAACCGTCTTGGTTGCTCGGCACAGATCCACGGCAGCATCAGTCACTATGCGTCCAGGGGTGCTCTGGATATTGAAGGTCTCGGTGAAAAGACCATAAGCACCTTCCTGGAAAGGGGACTGATAAAGGATCTAGCCTCTGTCTATAAGCTTTCCAAAGATGGAATTGCTCCGCTAGAAGGCTTTGGTGAGCTTTCGGCCAACAATTTAGTAACAGCAATAGAAAACACCAGGAAACCCCAGTTACACCGATTCCTCTACGGCCTCGGCATTCCCAATGTGGGTGATAAAACAGCCGCAGACATAGCCCGTCATTTTGGCACTTTTGCAGCTATCCGAAACGCAACCACAGATCAGCTTCTGGAGGTAGAAGGGGTGGGCCCCATTGTTGCCAGGTCTATAGTTGATTTCTTCTCTAACCCCTCAGTGGGTGCAGAGCTGAACCGTTTGCTCGAGGAGGTGAGCCCTGAGGCCATGGAAGCAGCGCGACCTGCCAAAACTGAACTTACTGGAAAGACCTTTATCTTCACTGGGACCATGGAGAAATTCTCTCGAAAAGAGGCCCAGAGACGGATTGAAACGTTGGGTGGCAGGACCGGTTCCTCTGTGTCCTCGAGAACCGATTACGTTGTTCACGGACCTGGTGCTGGTTCCAAGTTAGCAAAGGCCCACGAACTGGGAATCCAACTCCTTGATGAAGAGGAGTTTCTCGAGCTCATTGGGAAAGAGTCAGACTGACGCAGTAATGGGACCTTTGAACCGCAGAATGTCGAACAAGGAATAACGAATGACGAAGGAAAGCAGCATATTTGGTTTTGCCTTCCGAATTGTTCGTACGGAGGAATTCCTGCAAAGAACAAAAAAACTTCATAATTCGAAATTTCTTGTTCGATATTGTCCTTCGGACTCCCCACCCTGCGGGCGGGTCCCCAGTTTCGATATTCCAGAGAGGTTACAATCAATCTCTTCTGTGAGTGCTTGTTCCCACTAAGGCCTGATGCTTGGGGTGATTAGGGGGATTGACATGGAAAAAGCACGAGCGCACATATTCATTTCCGGCCGTGTACAGGGCGTCTTCTTCCGTGCTTACACGGAAAGAGCGGCTCAGGAGAGAGCAATCAAGGGCTGGGTGATGAACACCCATGATGGCCGAGTTGAAGCGGTACTGGAAGGCGAGAAAGAAAAAGTCGAGGATATGATCCGCTGGTGCCACCAGGGATCGCCCCATTCCCGCGTAAAAGAGGTAAGCGTGGATTGGGAGGAATATAGTGGGGAGTTCAAGGATTTTTCGGTGAGGTATTCTTACTAGTATGCCAGGATGCAGTAATCGAACTCGAGTGGTGAGCAGGCAGCGAGCAGCTCGCAGCGGGCAGCAATAGTC
>PPDG01000515.1 GCA_002899795.1 Desulfobacteraceae bacterium
CAAATATGCGCTCACCATGGTGCCAACGTAATCTACGGCTCTCATTGCTCCTTCGGAAGCATCTAAGCCCACAAGTATTTTACCAACATGAGGGGTTCCACCTACCACGCAGAGGGGAACATGGGTGAGACGTCCAAGGAGCTTGTCGGCAATGCTTCCCCATAAGAAATCTTTCAGCAAACTCATTCCCCAGCGTCCCAGAACTACGGCTTGGTAATCACGTTCTGACTCATAGATAATATCTCTCGCTATACCCACCTGCCTTTCCTGAATTTTGGCTTTTACCAAGTCCTCTGGCACACCCCGGTCCAGAAATAACTGACGTGCTCTTTCCATGAGTTGCTGAATCTCCTTCTCTTGCGGGTGTTCCGAAACACCTAGGGCAGCCTCCTTGAGCATCAATTCGGGGTCTTCGTCAATGTCCCAGAAACTTTCTGGAATCTTAGGAGTCACATGGAAAAGAACCACGTCGATGCGGTTCGGTGCAAACAACTGGCTCACATAACGTGCAGCCTCGAAAGCCTGATCCGAACCATCCACTGCCAGTAGAATTCTTATTCTGTCTTCGGCCATGGAACACTCCTTTAACCCGGTTTTACCCTTCCATGAGAACCCGTATATGTTTCTCAACCGAATCGGCCAGTGCCTCGAGGTTGTAGCCACCCTCAAGCACGGAGACAAGCCTACCCTCTGCGTAACCCTCGGCGATGCTCTTAACCCCTCGGGTCAGCTCTTCATACCCTTTCGTAGTGAGGCTTACATGCGCCAAGGGATCTGATATGTGGGCGTCGAAGCCAGCAGAGATAAGGACAAACTGGGGCCTGAATTTCTCCATTGCTTGCTCAACCTTTTCCAGGGCTTTTAGATACTCCTCTTCTCCCGCGCCCGCAGGCATGGGGAAGTTCTGGGTAAATCCTTTCCCTTGACCATATCCCGTTTCAGAAACCTTTCCCGTGCCGGGATAGCAGGAGGAAGGGTCTTGGTGCAAGCTCACGAAATATATGGTTGGATCCTTATCGAACATGTATTGGGTGCCGTTGCCGTGATGGACATCCCAGTCTATTACTAGAATTCGTTCTATGGCATGTTGTTTCTGAAGGTATCTTGCCGCGATGGCAACATTGTTAAAAAAACAAAATCCCATGGCCCTGTAGCTTTCTGCGTGGTGGCCGGGAGGCCGTACCGCGCAAAAGCAGTTGCGCACCTTGCCTTCCATCACTTTGTCTATCCCTTTAAGCACGCCCCCAACAGCGCAAAGGGCAACTTCAAAAGTTGCGGGACTCAAGATGCATTCTGGGCTGTTCAGAAAAGGATCGGAGTGCTCCACCGCACTCTTAAATTCATCTATGTACCTGGATGTGTGGCAGAGTTCCAGGAAGCTCCTTTCTGCAGGCGCAGGCTCTATCTGGAGAAGTTTGTCGAGAAGTCCCGCCGCTTCAAGAGTTTCAATGATAGCTGTGAGTCTTTGAGGCTTTTCCGGGTGGTGGCGGCCGGTTTCGTGCTGCAGATATACCTCACCATAGACCAGTCCTGTTTCCGCTAAGCGCATGTGCCTTTTCCGTGTAGGTTGAGTTGGTATGCAGTTATCCCACTATGAGTCAAACAACCTCAATTCCATTATATCAACGTGTTACTATCGCCGCAATTTTGCAGCCATCTCAGCCAGCGGAGGGCAAGTCCCTATGATGAGATGCGGTTGAAAGCTGATAATCAGATGGCAATCCCGTAACGCTTCATTTTTCGCCAAAGGGTCGAGCGGTGAATACCCAGTTCTCTGGCAGCCGCGGCCGTACGGCCGGAGTGTCGTTCCAGTGCCCGGGCTATAAGGTCGCGCTCTACTTGCTCGAGGACGGCAAGCTCTTGTCCTTCAGGAAGGTTGGAGTCTGCAGGAAATTCCCTATCCTTGCCCGTTAGATAGGAAGGAAGGTTTCGGGGTTGAATCTCAATTCCTTTCGTCAAGATAATTGCGTGCTCGATAACATTCTCCAATTCACGAACATTTCCCGGAAAGTCATAATTCAAAAGGATCCTCAGGGCTGAGGGTGAGACCCTTTTTATCTGTTTGGATTGCTTAAGGTTTATACGCTCCATGAAATGATCAATAAGCAAG
>PPDG01000309.1 GCA_002899795.1 Desulfobacteraceae bacterium
AATCCCTCTCCTAAATCGCGGCATGGCCCCTGTCAAGTCTGAGGATGAAGAGCTGGAACCCATTATTGCCCGCTGTGTTAAAGAGAAAAAAACGTTGACTGCGACCTTCAGTTACGAGGTCTTGAAGCTTGCGGATGTGGTGGTGTCGGATGGCCAGTGTGACTACCTGAAAGAATCGTTTGGCAATGTCAGGGATGGGCAAACAGATATGGTGGCTCTGGAAAGCTCACTCGAAATCGTCGCTGAACACATTCCTCCCGATACGTTGGTGCTAATAGAGACCACAGTGGCCCCCGGCACCACCGAACAGGTGGCCTACCCCATCATGAGAAAAGTATTCCGCAAACGCGGCATCCAGAGTGATCCCTTGCTTGCGCACAGCTTTGAGAGAGTAATGCCGGGTAAGGAATACGTTGCCAGTATCCGTGATTTCTGGAGGGTTTGTAGTGGAATCAATGAGGAAGCAACACGTCGTGTCGAAAAGTTTCTGAGGGAGGTAGTCAATACGGAAGATTATCCGCTGACCGTACTGGATAGGCCCATTGAGTCGGAAACGGCAAAAATCATAGAGAACAGCTTTCGCGCCACGATTCTGGCGTTCCTGGACGAATGGAGTGTTTTTGCCGAGCGCAACGGTGTAGACCTGATCAAAGTGATCGAGGCCATCAAGGTCCGGCCAACCCACAACAATATCATTTTTCCAGGCCCAGGCATTGGCGGCTACTGCCTACCCAAAGACGGGGGTCTTGGCGTGTGGGCCTACCGCCATATCCATGGGTTTGAAGACGACATCTTTAAAATAACCCCTCTTGCAATAGATATAAACGACACCAGAGCATTGCGTGTTGCTCAGCTCACACGGGACGCAATGCGCAACATGGGCCGACCTCTGGCAGCAGCAGAAATACTGTTGCTGGGAGCTTCCTACCGTGAAGATGTTGGAGACACCAGATACAGCGGCTCGGAGTTAATTGTGAGGAGACTGACTGAAATGGGTGCGGAATTGAGAGCGCACGACCCTTACGTACAGCACTGGTGGGAATTTGAAAAGCAGGATGAGTACCCATCGCCAACACATAGCTTAAAAAGATTTTTCCGAAACCAAGATAAATTGGTGGCTCTGCGCATCGAACGAGATCTGAAAAAGGCTTTGGCTGGGGCTGACGCTGTAATTTTCGCAGTCAGGCATCAGCCCTACCTGGATCTTGACCCCGATGAAGTGGTAGAGACAGCTGGAGGTCCGCTGGTCGTAATCGACTGCTTTGGTATTCTGGACGATGAAAGAATCAAACGCTACTTTGAGTTGGGTTGTGAGGTCAAAGGTTTGGGTCGCGGTCACGTTAAAAGGATCAAGGATCAGGTACGTGATGAGAAGGAGCAGATGCTACTGAAGATGGGAGCGCGGTGAGGTGGATAGTGGCGCAAATGGGGTTCAACCTGAATTCGAACAAGGAGTGGAAATGCAGACCCATCTAGACAGTAGGGCAGCTCTCTTGGTGATTATAGCACTTGTCTTGTTCTTCTCCTGCGCGAGCCGTGATGAACGTTTGCGCCTTGCCGCCTACAAGGGAGATTCTGAGGAGGCCAGCCAATTGATAGCTGGGGGTGTGGAGATTGATGCAAAGAATGAATATGGTAATACAGCTCTGATGGTTGCGGTAATAGGGGGGCACCTTGAGATCGTCAGGGATTTGATCGCCGGGGGTGCTGACGTAAACGCAAGGAATAGAGCTGAAAGTACAGCCTTGATGTTGGCGGCCAAAAAAGGCCACTTTGAGATCGTGAAGGCTTTGCTTGCTGCGGGTGCGGATATCAACGCCAGGACAGCAGGTGGTGTCACCGCTCTGTTCGTGGCCGAGTCCGGGGGCCACACGGCAGTGGTCGAAATACTAAGAAAAGCTGGAGCAAAGTAGTTCGTACACTTTTTACTACTATAATTTAACCCTAACGTTGCAAACCTTCACCGGCCAAAAGCGCTATGCTCGCCGCAGAGTCCCGCCTTTGGTGGGATCGCCGGTAAAGATTGCCAGCTGTTTTGGAGTACTGGAGGAATAGAAATTCCAAATCACAATGACTAAGGTTTCAGGACGGAGGGAGATTGCAGGTGTCA
>PPDG01000577.1 GCA_002899795.1 Desulfobacteraceae bacterium
AGTTTGCTTAGACAGATGGCGAGGGAACAGTAGACTTTCTTGCGCGTCATTAATGCAGAAAGGGTTTGAGAGGTGAAACTATCTGTAGTGATTCCCGTTTACAATGAAGTTGGAACTATCAAGGAGATTGTCAGCCGTGTCCAAGCGGTGGATCTTGAAAAGGAGATTGTTATCGTAGATGATGGGTCGACAGATGGCACCCGTGAGCTATTGCCGGAAATTAGTCTCGCCCAGAAGAACGTCCGGGTTTTTTACCATGACCGCAATCAGGGTAAAGGCGCAGCTTTGCGGACGGGCTTTGAGGGTGCCACTGGCGACATTGTCATCGTTCAAGACGCTGATCTGGAATATGATCCACGGGAGTACCCAGTCTTATTGGAGCCCATTTTGGATGGCAGAGCTGACATTGTGTATGGCTCTAGGTTTCTTGGTGGCCCCCATAGGGTGTTATTCTTTTGGCACTACTTGGGTAACAAATTCTTGACCTTGCTTTCCAATGCTTTGACCAACCTAAACCTGACAGACATGGAAACCTGTTACAAGGTCTTTAAGAGGGAGGTTCTCAGTGACATACAACTCAAGTCGAACCGCTTCGGGTTCGAGCCTGAGTTTACTGCGAAAATAGCAAAAAAAGGCTTTCGCATCTATGAAACCTCCATCAGTTACAGCGGCAGAACCTACGCCGAAGGCAAGAAGATCGGCTGGAAGGATGGGATAAAGGCTATTTTTGCAATTATATGGTTTCGATTTTTTGATTGATTGGTTAATCCTGATATCTAGACTCTTTGCAGGATATTTTCATGGTTAAGGAACAGTTTCAGCTGATCTCATTTCCTTAAGACCTGATTAGAAATATGGCTAAATTATCAGAGTATATAAAGCTTGCCCGTCCCAACCATTATGTGAAAAATGGTTTTGTCTGGATTCCTCTTTTCTTCGGCCACAAGCTGAATGATTTGCAGGCTGTATTTAATACTTTCTGGGCTTTTTTTGCTTTTTGCCTCACTGCCAGTGTTGTTTATGTACTGAACGATCTACTTGACGTTCAAGAAGACCGTCTCCACCCTGTCAAAAAACTGCGCCCCATTGCCAGTGGATCAATCACTTCCAAACAAGCCACTCGATTCTTACTAATCTTTCTGGTGCTTGCGATCAGCCTGTCATTCATCTTCTTGTCCAATAATATATTATTTATCTTAATGGCTTATCTATTCTTAAATCTTGCCTACTCCTTTAGCCTGAAACACATCGCTGTCATCGACGTTGTTTGTATCGCCACCGGTTTTGTTTTGAGGGTTTTCGCCGGAGGTATTGCTGCTGAGGTCCCAGTAAGCCACTGGTTGGTTATTATGGTCTTTCTTTTGGCGATTTTCCTGGCATTGGCCAAGCGGAGAGACGATCTTATCTTGAATGCTCAGGGCCACAACAAGGCGAGAAGATCTTTACCTAATTACAACATGGATTTTGTCTCACATAGCATGGTCGCCATGACTTCCATCACCATTGTTAGCTATATTCTGTATACTGTTTCCCCCGAAGTAGTTTCCAAACACGGTACCAATCAGCTCTACCTGACAACTTTTTGGGTTGTAATTGGCTTTTTAAGATATATGCAGATAACATTTGTGCATCAGATAAGTGGGTCGCCAACAACCGTTTTATTGAGAGACATTTTCTTGCAAGTTGTCCTCGTGCTCTGGTTGATAACTTTTTATCTATTGCTTTATGTATTCAATTAGTGCCTAACCGCAAACACCACAGTTTCCTCTTCCTTGACGGGGGAGAATAGAAGTGAGGGTGAAAAAGCAAATCGCGGCAATGGCCAAGAGGGGAAATATGGGAAAGCCCACTGTGGCAGTTATCAAGACTTCTCCAGAGAAAGTCTTGGAGGACATCCCGACCATCATGGAGATGGCCGGCGTCAAAACGGCCTTGAATTCTGAAACCACCACTATTCTAAAGGACAATATTTCATGGCACTATCCTTTTCTTTCGGCCAACACGACTCCCTGGCAACTCGAAGGTAGTATTTTGGCTCTGAAGGCGGCTAGCTTCTCAGATCTGGTGGCAGTTCATAACAACACAGTGGTAACGGACCCTTATAAGGGC
>PPDG01000084.1 GCA_002899795.1 Desulfobacteraceae bacterium
CTAGGGCAAGTGCCTTGAATATACCGTCTTCACTTGAAAATCCTCCTGCGAATGCCAGGTCGGGAACTCTCTCGCCCTTGTCAGCCAAAATCTTGCTGAACTTGTAAGCCATGCTATGAATGTAGAGACTGGGGATACCCCATTCTTCCATCATACGCCAGGGAGACATTCCCGTGCCTCCTGGTGCTCCATCAATGGTAAGCAGGTCTATTTTCGCCTTAGATCCCCACTTGATGGCCATTGCCAATTCGCGCAAAGGGTAAGCGCCTGTTTTGAGGGTGATGCGCTTAAAGCCGAGCTTCCTGAGGCGATCGACCTCAGCGTAGAATTCTTCCTCGCCGATGAATCCCAGCCGACTATGGCGCTCGAATTCCTTGATGGCGCCACTGGTGAAAGCTTTCTGCTGCGTAGGAGAGGAGGGGTCCGGAGTTACAATGTAGCCACGTCTTTGGAGTTCCTGCGCCCTTTCCAGGCTGTCAACTTTAATCTCCCCGCCGATGCATTTGGCCCCTTGACCCCACTTGAGCTCTATATTGTCCAGGCCGTGCTTGTCAATGATGTAATCGGCGACACCGAGCCTGGTGTCCTCAACATTCATCTGCACCAGCATTTCACCGTAGCCTTGATGGTAGCGACGATACTGCTCAATACGTCGGTCCATATCGGGCGCACTGGTTATCTTGCCGTCTTTGTTAAGCTCCAGCGCCGGATCTATTCCGCAGACGTTCTCGCCGCAGATGAGCGTGACACCGCCGATAGCAGCGCCCACAGCGAAGTGCTCCCAGTTGGCGCGGGCTATCTCTGTGGAACCCAGGGCACCGGTGAACACCGGCACCTTCATTTTCACCTTGGTGTCCCAGCCATATTCGGTTTCCGTGCTCACCGAGGGGAACGTGGCGGTGTCCGGGTCGCCGACAACTCCTTCCGGCATGCCCCTGGCACCCATGGCGTATCCCTGGATATTGAGATGTGAGTAATCAATAGGATAGTCCTTGTCAGCCCCCGCCGTTACCTTGCCGAAGGGACCAGGGTAGATTACCTCGCGGCCTCGAAAGGTTGATTTGAACACCTCGCAGTTCCCGCGGCAACCGTCAGTACAACGGGAGCAGAGGCCCGACATGGGTACCACTGATTTAGACCTGTTGAATGTTCTGGTGGCTTCATTGGCATTTGGACGTTGCAAGTTCATCTTGATACTCCTCCCTTACATAATTAAAAAGATTTAGTCCTTACCCGAAGCAGAAGTCTCCGGGACCATAAATGCAAAAGGCGTCATGCTCATGGGGATCTCCCATGCACCAGACGCCTTTGTCGAAGCAGAAAAACCGCACGCCCTTGTGCGGTCATTTATCCCTACTTATCTGCAGGACCTCTTTTTTTAGCTGTACTAATGGAATTTGTCAAGAAATTTTTGACTTAGCATAGAGCATAGGGCATAGGGAAAGGGGTCAGAGGTCGGGAGCCAGCAAGGATTGAGGTTGGAGGATCGCTCAGGTTCGACTTTGCTCACCTTCGCTTGAGGTTGGAGGCAAAGGACAGAAGAAAGAAATAAAACTAGGCACTAGGTACTAAGCACTGGGCAGCGAAACCTTAAAACGAACACTTACCACTTAATACGAAACTGGCTACTCAGCTTATCGCGGCTGGAAAGCCGCTCCCACAGAAACTACTTTTGGCGGGCACAGAGGCCCGCCCTACCAAAGCAGCAGGGGTCTGGAAGGCGAATTTAAAATTCTTTACTCCATGCTCTATGCCTTTTTTATTTGCCCCTTTCATCCACCAAAAAGTTTGACTTATGCGCCTTCAATCTTTTTAACTCTATGCCCTATGCCCTATGCCCTTTAAAGCTCCTCAGACAAAAGGACAGCTTCAGCCACTGCACGCATTGACTTGCGCGAGTCCATGCTGCGCTTCTGAATCCAGCGGTGCGCCTCCTCTCCGCTCATATCGCGCCGCCGCATGAGAACGTCTTTGGCTCGTCCCACGAGCTTACGAGACTCCAACTCCTCTTGGATCACCTTGGTTTGCACCATGAGTTCAGTATTGAAAATCGCCACCGCAGCCTGGTTGGCCACTGTTGTGAAGAGGTTCTTTTCCGTTTCAGTGAATTCATGCGGTACCGATGTATAACAGTTGATCACACCAATTATTCGGTCTTTTACACTCATGGGAACACTCAGCATGGAAACAAGTCCCATCTTTCTGGCCAGCTCTTTTTCTTTGAAGCGCGGCTCCTCCAGCACGTTGCCCACCTCGTAGGGTTTGTTATGTCGGGCCACATAGCCCACCACCCCTTCGCCCAGCTTCACGGAACGTTCCTTAATGTAGTCGCTGTCAATGCTTTGGGTAGCCCGGATGGTGAGGGCCCTGGCCTTCTCGTCCAGAAGCCAGAGCGAGCAGACCTCTGAGTTCATCACCTTGGCAGTGACAATCACAATGAGTCTGAGGATGTCTTCAATGTATTGATCAGAAGCAATGGCCTTGCTTATGAGAGTCAAGGCCTCAATGGATTTTTCGTAGGAGGTGCTATCCATGGCAGAGATAAAAGTGAGCTAAAATGTCTAAAGTGCCTAAAATGACAGAAATGAACCAGAATGTTTAAAGTGAACTAAAGTGCACTAAAGAAGGTCAAATGTCTAAATTGAGCTAAAATGCGTAAAGTGCAGATGTGGGATGTGGAATTGCGAAATCTAAGAATCCAGTAGTCGGTAGCCAGTAGTTGAGAGGAACTAGATCTTTATTGCTTTTCTTCTGAATTCTGGATTCTGACTCCTGACTCCTTGTTTTTAAATCCGCAATCCGAAATCCGCAATCCGAAATGATCAACGTACTATGTCCGCCAAGCGGTTCCACCTAACCCCGTAGTTCTTGCGGTCCCAGGACCAGTAGATCAGAAAGGCCTTGCCCTTCAAATAAGGACGAGGGACGAAGCCCCAGACACGGCTATCTGAACTCTCGTCCCGGTTGTCTCCCATAACAAAAAGGTGCCCGGCCGGCACTGTCACAGGGCCAAACATACGCATATTGCCGCTGATCGAATAACTGGCGCGTGGGTCCTCTGTTGGCTGCCCATTTATAAGCAACTGCTTATCCACAAGCTCGACCCGATCACCGGGGAGGCCGATGACGCGCTTGATGTAGTCCTTTCTGGTATCCAGGGGAAACTTGAAAACTACCACATCCCCTCTTTCCGGCTGACTCAGTGAAATCAGAATTTTATCGGTAAAGGGGAGCTTGATGCCGTAGATGAATTTGTTCACCAGTATGTGGTCACCCACCAGGAGGGTGGGCTTCATAGATCCAGAAGGAATCTTGAAAGCTTGTATCACAAAAGTCCTGATGAATAAGGCCAAGACAATCGCGATGACAATGGCCTCTGCATACTCTCGAACTACACTCTTTCGCTTGGTTTTGGTCCCAGGAAGAACCTCTTCGTTCCTGGTGTCATCACCGTGGCTGACGGTCTGATTCATACTACTCCACGTACCTCTCTAAAATGATCTTGATGCATATGACGCATACTGACCGTTATCGCGTAAGATGCCAGTAATGGCAAGGAAGAAGGACAACACCCTACCCTGAGGTGCCCCAAAAGTCTAGCACGATTTCATTAAATGACAACTTATAAGTTAGCACGGGGCATGGGCATAAGGAAAGGTGTCAGGTGTCAGTGCTCAGCTTGCAGCCCCGCGACAAGCTCCGCGCGGGACAGGCAGGCAGAGAAGATGTTGGAGTTGGAGGTTACTAGGCACTAGGCACCGAAACGAAGAAGAGAATACCTACCTCTTAGTACCAACTGGCTACTGGCCACTCAGCTTATCGCGGCTTGAAAGCCGCTCCCACAGTAGTAATAAAGGGGCACTAAGCCTAAAGGCGCAGGACATGAGTCGGGAAAGATTGGGGACTTCGGATTGATCAAAAAATTCAGCCGTGTTTGCTAAAACTTTCCCCAATCCTCATTCCCCAATCCGCATTCCGCAATCCCACCTTCGGTTGGCTTGGTTTTTGCAATTCGAAAAAACCACAAAAATCGGATCAATTCTCAAACAAGGATAAAACATATCAGTTTCAAATTTATGTATGTTACTGTTTTATTGGTAAAAATTATCTGTTATTCATTTTTGTAGTATTTTTACTAAGTTGAAAAAAGCCGAAGAGCACTGACAACCTATTTACTGACAATTGCCCTGTGGATTGCAAACAAAAATATTTGACATTTTAATGGTATATCGATAGTGTAGCGCTATACTTACCTTAGATTACACTAGACCTGACGTCCACTAACTATCGAGAAGAGACAATGTTCGGAAAAAAATCCTCGCTCATTGGTCTTGATATTGGGTCCTATGCTGTCAAGATCGTTCATCTGATAGAAGCCAAAGGAACTTACCGACTAAAAGATTTGGGTATAGCCCAGTTACCCCCCAGTGTCATTGTTGAAGGCGCCATCAAAGACCCAGATGAGGTCCAGACGGCAATTAAGAAACTGGTCACCAACCTAAAAACCAAGGTAAAAGGGGTTGCCACTTCAATAGCCGGCTGGTCGGTGATTATCAAGAAAGTCGATCTTCCTCAAATGAGCGAAGAAGAGCTTACTGAAAATATACAGCTTGAAGCTGAGCAATACATCCCCTTTAATGTTGAAGACGTCAATATTGACTTCCAGATCTTAGGTTCTTCTGAAGACAAACCGGATCGGATGGAAGTTATGCTTGTAGCGGCAAAGAAGGAAGTCATCGATGACTACGTCACTCTGATAAGAAATGCCGGCCTGGCGCCCCAGGTTGTTGACGTGGATTTCTTTGCCCTGGAAAATGCCTTTGAGGCGAACTACGATGCTACCGAAAGCGGGGGTGTCGCCTTAGTTGACATCGGCGCCACCAAAATGAACATCAATGTTTTGAAAAACGGCGTCTCCATGTTCAATCGCGACGCCTCAATTGGCGGCTTCCAAATCACTGAGGACATCCAGCAGCGTTTCGGACTCGAGTATGAGGAAGCTGAAAAAGTAAAGCTTGGTATGTCATCAGAGAAAGTGCCCGTGCAGGATTTGGAAGCAATTTTTGTCTCGGCAGCCACCGGGTGGTCAACTGAGGTAAAACGCGCCATTGACTTTTTTTACGCCACCTATCCAGAAGAAACCATAGGTCAGATCCTTCTAAGTGGTGGTTCTTCGCGGTTGCCTGGACTGGATTCCCTGTTCAATAAAGACACAAATATCCCAGTGGCCTACTTCAATCCTTTAGCCAAGATTGATTTCGATACCAAAGTGTTTGATCAGCAGTATGTGGACTATATTGCTCCACAAGTTGCTGTTGCCGTGGGTCTGGCTCTGCGGCGGGTGGGAGACAGATGATTAGAATCAACTTATTGCCAATTGGCAGACGTCCGGTAGAGGAAAAAATCCGCAAGGAGATAACTGTTTTTTTCCTCCTGATATTCTTTTCTGTGTCCGTAATGGTTTATTTTCACATTGACCATACCCGCACGATCAAGCAGCTCACTGCGGAAAAAAAGACTGTGGATAGTGAAATTCGCCGCTACCAAGATAGGCAGAGACAGCTCCAAGAGCTTCAAGAAAAGCATAAGATGCTGGAACAGAAGCTAGGTGTTATTGATCAACTCAGAAAAAATCGTGACCTTCAAGTGAGAGTTCTGGACCAACTGGCAATCATTGTGCCTACGGATAAATTGTGGATCAAGACTCTAACTCAGAAGGGTAATACCTTGACTCTTACGGGTGTAGCCCGTGGCAACGAAGTCATCGCCCAGTTCATGGAGGCTCTGGAGAAATCGCCTTACATTGATGCCAACGGTGTGGAGCTTAAGCAAACACGTCAGGTGAAAATACAAGGATACAAACTGAAGAATTTTAACCTGAGCTGTAGAGTTATTGTCCCCGCTCCAGCAAAGGAAGCACCGCAAAAGGAGGAAGGGAAACAGAAGGCGAAGTCCTCATCAGGAGGGGCCGCCTGATTGTAGTTTCCCAGTCTAAACTAGGGAAGGAAGCCCATGGCTTTGGATGTTAAAAAAGGCTTAGGTGGCGTCAAATTACCAGTTATTCCTTGGGGTAAGCTGAGCAAGCTGAGCAAAGCCCACAAGCTTCTCATCGCAGTGGCTATTTTGGGGGCCCTTTGGGGATGTTTCGTCTGGTTCCTTTACATGCCGCAAACGGAGAAAATAACCAAAATGAGTGGAGATCTTGACGCGGCCAAAACCAAGCTAGCCCGGCTCAAGAATGTTGAGAAGAACTTGCGAGCCTTTAAGAAAAAATACAGAGATACTGAGCTCAAATTCAAACAGGCGCTCAAACTTCTGCCAGATAAGCATGAAATCCCTGCTCTATTGAGCAGCATTTCCAATCTCGGCGCACAGTCCGGCTTGGAATTTTTGTTGTTTCAGCCACAGAAAGAGGTGAACCGGAATTTCTATGCCGAGATCCCACTCAAGATAGAAGTCACTGGACCATACCATAATGTGGCCACTTTTTTTGACAAAGTGAGTAGGTTGAGTCGTATCGTCAATATAGGCGACGTTAAGATGACGGAAGCGAAAGCCGCTAAAACTAAAAGTGATACTGTCATTCTCAAAACAAGCTGTACCGCCACAACGTATAAGTTTATCGAAGCGAAAGAACAGCCGGAGAAGGGCAAGAAGCGCAAGAGAAAGCCAAGCAAGAAATAGACAGCTGCGGGAAACACTAGGCAGAAACCGTTTAATAATTGCAGTCACTTCCCGTAGAAGGAGGAGTGGAATGAGGCATAATCGATACCGCCTAAAACAAAAATGGATCTTGCCTTTAGGCCTGCTGGCCCTGATTTTCTATGCTTTTGGCTGTGCCAGCCAGCCTTCTGCTCCACCAACCTCCCAGGCCGATGCTGGAGACCATGTTTCCACAGAAACACAGCAACTCCAAGATATTCAAGTGGTGGATCAGGACGGTTTCTTGGGCATCTACCTGGTTGGCTCGAATGCGATGACATACACAGCCTTCAAGGCGATTGATCCCTTGCGGCTGGTCTTGGATCTGCCCAATACAGAGAGTGAGATTTCATCTTCGCCCCTTGCCGTCGAAAATGAAATCATCGGTAAGATAGAAACCATGATGCTCGCTCAGGAGCCCCAGCCCATGACTCGTGTCGAAATCGGGCTGAACCAAGAAACTCCGTACGAAATAGTGCAGGAAACGAATCAGATAGTAGTGCAGTTTGCGGCAACGGCTCTGGTCGTCGAAACTGCACCGACTCCTGAGACAGAGACAGTATTTTTCCAGACCGAGACCGCACCAGAGATGGAAGCGGCAGCCACCCCGGCGTCATCTGAAGAGATGTCACGGCCAGCCGAGAAAATTACAGCCATTCAACCAATAACTTATGGTGAAGAGCTCAAGGTCTACATTATTGGCGATGGCAGTATTACGAAATACAATGTTTTTACCCTGACTGATCCAGCCCGAGTGGTGTTGGATCTCATGGGAGTGGAGTTGGCTGCAGGCAAAGCAACGGTTCCCCCTTCCGATCCTCTGCTCAAAGGGATAAGGATGGGAACCCACCCCGACAAAGTGAGGGTAGTTTTTGATTTGATTCCAGCAGCAGGACTCCCTTATCACATTACATCGGTGGGAGACCGACTCGTTGTCACCTTTGAACCAGGCTCAGGCTTTCCTGCCAGCCCTCCAATCGTGGTTGCAGCGGTTGCTGAACCAGCCGAACCGGCTGAGGAACCCAAGCGAACCGCGCCACCGCCTGAGCCAGCCCGAATATTATCCATTGATTTCAACCTCTTGAAATCTAACAAATCTCGTTTGACCGTCACCGCTAACCGTCCTCTTGAGCCGGAGATCCAGATCACCGGAGAAAACAGCATTTCCATAGCCTTTACGAATGCTAAACTCCCTAAGCATCTGGAGCGGCATATTGACACGGGACAATTTACCAGTGCCGTTAATGTGATTTACCCCCGTCCAATGCAGGGAGTTCCCGCTGCGGTGGAATTTTACATCGAAATGCGTGAAATGGTCCCGTACCACATAGCGACTGAAGGGAATGCGGTCTATTTGGACTTCGATAGCTCTATGGTGCCACCGGTTGAGCCCATTAAGCTGGGTAAGCCCGCTGCGGTGGTCGAGGAGCGAGGTCCGGAAATCCCGGCTCCAGCGCCGGAAGGAGTTGCACCACCTCCTGCTCCCGAGCCCATGGCTGGCGCCGCTCCACCCACGGTTGTTGAAGTTGAAGAAGAGATGGCCGTCACAGAAAAGATGCCGGTGATAGAGGCGGCGGGTCCAAGGCCCACACCTGACATGCCAAAAGCGTTTACGGGTCAAAAGATTTCCCTCGACCTGCAAGAGGTCGACGTTCGAAATGTGCTCCGACTTTTAGCCGACGTCACCGGCAAGAACTTGGTTGTGGAGCCTGGTGTCTCAGGTAAGGTCACGCTCAAAGTGGACAATGTACCCTGGGATCAAGTTTTGGAGTTGATTCTGAAGATCAATGAATTGGACCAGGTAATGGAAGGAAATGTCATACGCATTGCCACAGCAGCGAAAATCAAAGCGGAGTTGGACCGCAAGAGAGAGGCGGTCGAAGCCCGGAAGGAACTTGCGTCTGCAGCCAGGGATGTGGGAGAGATTTCCACCGAATACCTTCAGGTCAACTATGCTGACGTCGGAGATATTAGTGCCCAAATCGATAACGTCAAGAGTGAAATGGGCAGCGTATCTGTGGATAACCGCACCAATTTGATTATCTACAGCGACTTTCCCAAACGGATCGAGACCGCCAAAGAAATCCTTGCCAGGCTGGACAGGGCCACCAAACAGGTGATGGTAGAGTCCCGGATTGTCTCAGCCACCACCAACTTCAGCCGCAACTTGGGCGTCAGCTGGAACGCCGGTTACACTGCAAACTCTCTTGCCGGTAGGCTGGGCGGTTCACCAGCGTTTGACCTTGCCGTGGCTGCACCAACGGCGGCCGTTGGTACTTTCGGCCTCGCTTTCACCCGTGCCCTCGGCGTCAATAATATCCTTGATCTGGACATGCAACTGGACGCCTTGGAAAACGCCGGCGAGGGTAGAGTGATCTCCAGCCCGAGAATCTTTACTTTGGACCATGTACAAGCCATGATCCAGCAGGGTGATCAGATCCCCTATCCCCAGAGGACCGAAGAGGGCACAATTAGTACCGCCTTCGCCCCGGCCACCCTGTCTTTGACCGTGACACCTCACATAACCCCGGACGGCAAAGTCCGGATGGAGGTGCTCGCTAAGAGGGACCAGGCTGACTTCAGTAGAACCGTGCAAGATGTCCCCGCCATCCGCACCCAGGAAGCCCAAACCGAGCTACTGGTCAATGACGGTGACACCATCGTCATCGGCGGCATTGTTATTCAAGACACCGAGTGGTCTGAGGATCGGGTTCCATTTCTGTGGCGGATACCGCTATTGGGTTGGCTGTTCAAAAACCGTCAGATCATCGATGAGAAAAGCGAGCTCCTGATCTTCTTGAGCCCAAGCATAATAGCCGATCAGAAATTGACCCGGCGCTGATAATTCTAAAACCACAAAAAACCCCCGACGCCCGGCGTCGGGGGTTTTTTTATCTGGAGTATTGGAGTCCTGGAGTATTGGATTATTGAAGATTAGAAACTGTTAAGTTCTTGAATTGTAACTTGCGAAATTGAATTCTACCTTGAGCCTTGGGCCCTGCGCCTTTCGCCTCTCTTCAATCTACAATCTGAAATCTACAATCCACCCCCCTACCTCATCGCACCCAAATAACTTCGGGCCTCATGGGCAATATCCGAACCCGGCTCTGCCCTTATTACCTTCTCGAAATACTCTTTGGACTTCTGCCTTTCACCGCTGCGGTAGAGGAATTTGCCCATGTTCAATAGGGCGCCTGCATATTCTGGATTGTACTCGAGAGCCTTCTCATACGTTCCTCGTGCTTGATCGTACATTTTCAAACCTTCGTAGGCTTTTCCCAAATCATTGAGAGCTGGAACAAAGTCCGGAACCAATCTGATGGCCTCTTTCAAATGGATGATAGCTTCATGGTACTGTTCAAGGTCGAGATAAACCCTACCCAAATTTCTTTGGGCGTCCTGAGGGGCCATGTAGAGCAGATTGCTCAGTGCCTTTTCAAACGCCTGAATCGCCTCTTCCATTCTGCGCTGGCGATAATAAATGGTGCCCAGATAATTGTAAGCGTTCGAATAGTCTGGCTTCAACTTAATTGCTTCCCTGACATGATACTCTGCTTTATCAAGAGCCCCCTTAAAGTCGTAGGTCAGCGCCAAGTCGTATTGCAGGTAAGGGTCATCGGGGATAACTTCGAGAGCCTTGAGAAAGTGCTCCAGGGCCTTACTGGGCTGGTTCCTGGCAAGGTACCTCTCGCCCAGATCACGGGAGGATCTGCCTTCCTTTTGCCTGAGAGCTTTATCGGCGGCGCAACCCGTAAGAAAAAATGCCAAGGTCAATATCACGCCTAATACTCGCCATCTAAGCTGTGCTCTCAATTTCTCATCCCTCCTAAGCCGTCAACTTCTAGCCTGATAGCTAATTTGTTTGTGAGTCTAATTGCGACGATACATTTTGTCAATAAGCATAAGGCATGGAGCAGAGGGAAATACAGCTGGCAGCGGACAGCTTGCAGCAGGCAGCTGTTTCAACTAGGCTCCGAAATCTTAAGAAGAACACCCACCACTTAATAGCAAACTGGCTACTCAACCTATCGCGGCTGGAAAGCCGCTCCCACAGTAATAATTACTAGGTATTATAACCTTTCTCGCCTTTCTCGCTTTGACCCTTTCTCGCCCGACTCTATGCTCTATGCTCTTGGCCTGTTTCCAAAACTACATTTTTGTGTTATCTGTTACCATCCACCACACAAATGTCAGAAAGGAACTGAACCTTGAAGAAGATTGAAGAAATTACCTATCTATATGAAATTGCCAAAAGCCTGAGCGGAACTATAGACCTGAAAAAATCTTTGTACTCAGTTTTGGAAATTATATCCAAATCGCTGGGCATGAGACGGGGAACCATAACAATTCTAAATCCGTTGCGAGATGAAATACAAATTCAAGTGGCACACGGGCTTTCCCGAAGCGCCATGCAGCGCGGTAAGTATAAGCCCGGCGAGGGAATCACCGGAAGAGTCATCCAGCAGGGCAAAGCCTTTGTGGTACCCAAAATAAGCGAAGAGCCCTTATTTCTCAACCGAACTGCCTCTCGACGTCAGACTCAGGAAGAGGTCTCCTTTATCTGCGTGCCCATCAAAAAGGGGCAGCAGGTGGTTGGTGCCCTGAGTGTGGATCTCCCCTTTGACCCTTCCTTCGATCTCAATAAAGGTAGGCGGCGTCTAACGGTCATTGCCACCATGCTGGCGCAGTGGGTCATAAACCTGGAAACACTGCAACTAGAAAGGGAGGCCCTGCACGAGGAGAACTTGCGGCTGCAGCAACAGTTGGCGAGTAAACACCGGATCACCAATATCGTTGGCAATAGCAACAAGATGCGGGAGGTCTTCCAGATGATTTCCCAGGTCTGCCGCAGTAACGCCACTGTCCTGATCCGGGGTGAGAGTGGTACCGGCAAGGAACTGGTGGCTAACGCCATTCATTTCAACAGTCCAAGGGCCAAGCATGCTTTTGTCAAGGTCAACTGCGCCGCCCTTCCCGCCACCCTGATTGAGAGTGAGCTCTTTGGTCATGAAAAGGGGGCCTTTACCGGCGCGATTAAACAGAAAAGGGGCAAATTTGAGCTGGCAAATAAGGGGACTATTTTTCTGGACGAGATCGGCTCCATTGGCCTGGACGTGCAGGTCAATCTGCTACGGGTCTTGCAGGAAAAGGAATTCGAACGTGTCGGCGGCATCCAGACCATCAAGGCAGATGTGCGCATAATAGCAGCCACCAGCAAGAACCTGGAGCAGGCCGTTGAAGATGAAACCTTCCGCGGTGATCTCTATTATCGCTTGAATGTCTTTCCCATTTACCTGCCACCGCTGCGGGAACGCAAGACCGATATTCTCTTACTGGCTGATCATTTTTTGGAAAACTACGCCAGGGAAAACAGCAAGGACATCAGGCGCTTTTCCACCCCGGCCATCGACATGCTCATGCAGTACCACTGGCCGGGCAATGTGCGCGAACTGGAGAACTGTATCGAGCGGGCCGTTCTCCTGTGCGAGGGCGGAGTCATCCGCAGCTATCACCTCCCCCCGACTTTGCAGACCGGAGAGCAGTCTGACACCGTCCCAGCCCGTTCACTTGAGGAGGCCGTTGCTGGTCTCGAAAGAGAGATGATCATAGATACCTTGAAAAACACCCGGGGCAATATGGCCACGGCAGCGGAGCTGCTTCAAACAACAGTGCGGAAATTTACTTACAAAGCCAAGAAATACAGAGTGGATTTTAGGCAATACCGGTAGCTGGAGATTTTAGATTTTGGATTGCAGATTGCAGATTTGGGAAGGCATAGAGCATAGGGAAAGGTTTCAGGGTTCAGGTGTCAGGGGACAAAGACGACCAGCAGGTAGGTCGGGTGGTTTCCGCCTCGGCGGAGTTCACCCGACACCAAGGTTGTCGGATCAATCCCGCTAAAGCGGGACTACGCGAGAACGATCCGACCTACTTGAACTAGACACCATGAA
>PPDG01000382.1 GCA_002899795.1 Desulfobacteraceae bacterium
ACGGATATGGCCGCCCTTCCTGGCGTCCTCGGGTGTCGGCTCCTGCGACGTACCGTTCAGCAGAGGTACGCCTCGGAACCAACACCCTGCGGTTGCCCGGTGGCACGCCCATCTTCGTGATCTCGCTACAGCAATTCATGAAATACCCGGGCTAACCCTTCTGCAGAGCTTAGCGGTCTGTAAATAAAGCCAGTACCTAAGATGAACCCGTCGCTGTACTGAATATTACGGTTTAAGAAACACGGAGACTTGGCAGACATGGTCCAATCGTGCCTCATCGCTGAGGAGGGGGTCACAAAAGGGATGGTGTTTCCCCTGGAGACTCGATTGACCATCGGCCGGGGAGAGGAGAATGACATTCGGTTGTCACATTCCACCGTTTCCAGAAGTCACACCTTGGTCTATATGGAGGATGGCCAGGCTGTTGTAGAAGACATGGAGAGCAGAAACGGGACGTATGTAAACGGTGAGCAGGTCAACAAAGCCGTTCTTTCCAGCGGGGATGTAATCTGGGTTGGAGATGTAGCCCTGCGTTTTTTACAGGAAAATGAGCACGATCGCATAGACGTTGGAGTTGAGACTCAGGAACTCGGCCAGACCGATCTTTCACAGGGAGTACCTGGTGAATTGCCCGGGCGCTCTCGAAGACTCATGGAAGCTATGTCCGAGGTCCCCTTTCTTGTCGATTTTCCGGATGAAGAACTTGCAGCATTGGGTCAGGAGGCAAAGCTGCTTCTTGTCAAACAGGGAAAAGCCATTGTCCGAGAGGGGGATTACGGCAGGTCAATGTATATTATACTCGAGGGCAAGGTCCAGGTGTTGACGCAGGATGACCAGGGTGAGGATGTCCATGTCTCTTCCCTGTCGGAAAACCAGTTTTTTGGTGAGATCTCCTTTTTGACCGCAGCGCCGAGGTTTGCAACGGTACAAGCGGTGGAAGACACTCTGTTATGCGAACTCAGCTACGAAAGCATGAAAGAGGTGGTGCGAAGGTCGCCAGAGGTAAAAGGTGTTTTGGATGAGTACTACCGGAAGCGACTCAGGGAACTACAGGCCAAGCAGAAATCTTCCTAATTTGCCTTCCTTTTGTTATGAGCCCTTTTTTCTTCCTGTTTTATCCTATTCTCTATAAGCCCGATCACCTGCGTGGGTGATTGTTTGAGCAGGATCGATTGGAACTGGGCGCGATAATTCCTTACACCGCTTACCCCCAGAACAATAATGTCGTAAACTTTCCAGGTGTCATTGCGCTTTATCATCCGTATTTGCACCGGTACCTCCACCCCCTTCCAGAGTACATTGACTTTGACGAGAACTCTGGAGTCGGCCAGCGGGTGTTGACTCAAATAAATGACTTCTTCATCCGTGTACCTCTCCTGCAGCCTGGTAATATAGTATTTGCAAAGGAATTCGGAGAAAACGTCTATGAATTGTCTCCTCTGACTTGAAGTGAAGTTGCGCCAGTTTGAACCGAGAACTCGCTTGGAGAATTCTTTGAAATCAAAGGCTTCCCAGGCAGTCTCGCAAAGGATTTCCTGCTGCCTGTCTTTCTCGGTGATGTCCTGGTACTGAGGATCTTCCAATATGGCGATACCCATGTTGATGCTTTTCTGCAAAACATCTATTGGTTGTTCGCTGTGGCTTACGGAGGGTGTGCTCAGTACTACGAGCAAACAGATGAAGAAGCTTTTTCTCATCGAAAAATCTCTTAATGAAGACCTAAATAATAAGTACGTTGCTTATCTGGATGCCCGGATATTTCATGAATTACTTGCTGCGACCACGGATATGGCCGTCCTTCCTGGCGTCCTCGGGTGTCGGCCCCTGCAACGTACCGTGCAGGTACGCCTCGGAACCAACACCCTGCGGTTACCCGGTGGCACGCCCATCTTTGTGGTCTCGCAACAGCAATTCATAAAATATCCGGGCTAGTCATGCTCTCAAGTCATTCATGTTTGAGGTATCTTGTAGACGTTTGACCCACTCTAGAAATGTGTGCTAACGTTGCGTGTCAGACAACTACCAATGTGGAGTTTACTTTTACTGCCATGATATACCCGGGTTAGTTTATCAAAGAACCAAGAAGGAAACTAGACGAGTTGGAA
>PPDG01000413.1 GCA_002899795.1 Desulfobacteraceae bacterium
AATCTTTGAATCCCTTAATTTTTAAATTTCCTCAATCCCTCAATTTGCTTGGTAAAGGATAGTTTTGCAGAAGCAGATTCAGTTTCCAAACCACTGGGGTGAAACACTGGCGGGCACCTTTCATGTGCCCACAGAGGATTCCCGCCGTGGTATTATCCTGGGTCACTGTTTCACCTGCTCCAGACATACCAGAATCCTGCGCGATCTGAGCCTGGCCCTGGTGGAAGAGGGGTTTAAGGTACTTCGCTTTGACTTTTCCGGAAACGGTCAAAGTGAAGGGATTTTCTCTGAGTCTATCTATTCGAAGCAGATCTCCGACATGAAGGTTGCGGCCTCCTTCATGTCTGCTGAAGGGGTCTCGTGGTTCGGTCTTGCCGGACACAGTATGGGCGCTATGGTGGCCCTGCTGGCAGCAGCAGAGATGGATAAGGTTCGAGCGGTTTGCACCTTGGCCGCAAAGGCTTCAGCTCTGCATACCACTCACTTTCTCAACGAGAGCCAACTCCATGTACTGCAGAATACTGGGCGAGTTCACTTTGTCAGTAGGGGCCGCAACTTGGAACTTACGGACGCCTTTTTTGCTGACGCGGCAAGGTATGAGCTTTCCAAGGTCTTGCCCTCTTTGGTTCAGCGCTGGCTTATAGTGCACGGTGATCAGGACGAAATAATTCCAGTAAAGGACGCGCATAGTCTCCACCAGTACAAACCTGCAGATACCGAACTAGCAATAATTCCAGATGCTGATCACATGTTCAGCCAAGATGCGCAACGACAGGAGGTTACTGACCTGGTGGTGAAGTGGTTCAAGAAACAGGCAAGGGAAGATGGATTCTAAATTTCGGATCTCGGATTGCGGATTGCGGATTTGGGGAAGAATAGGGCATAGTGCATATTTTAGATTTTAGTGCATTTTAGGCATTTTAGCTCATTTTAGACATTTTAGACATTTCTTAAAGGTGGAACTACTATGGCTTTGACCGGGGCTTGGAATGCCGAATTCATCGATGAGCAGTACCGACAGTGGAAGTCTGACCCCAGCAAGGTTTCCCGAGATTGGCGGTTCTTCTTCGAAGGCTTTGAACTGGCCTCTGCAAGGGAGTCCGAAGTCGTTCTGGTCTGTGATGAGGATCAGGTCTCACGACAATCGCAGGTGGAGGCACTGACCCATCGGTATCGTGATCTCGGCCACCTGCTGGCCTGCCTGGATCCGCTTGCGGCCTGCCCAACTGATCATCCTCTCCTGAATCCTGCAGCCTTCAATCTTACCGACGACGATCTGGAGCGGGAGTTTTATACTCATCTTTTCCCAGGCAAAAACCTGGTGGTCCTGAGTGAGATACTTAAGGCTCTCAAAGAAACCTACTGTCGCTCAGTCGGGGTGGAGTACATGCACCTGCAAGATCCCGCTGAGCGCCAATGGTTGCAAGAGCGCATGGAACCAAGCCGCAATCGACCTGTGTTGTCCAGGGAAGAGAAGGCCCGGATTCTCAACAAACTCTACCAGACCTCCCTGTTCGAGCAGTTCCTGAATAAGAAATATTTGGGACAGACGCGCTTTTCCCTGGAAGGGGCGGAAGCGCTCATTCCCATGTTGGACTCGCTGGTTGGACATGTAGCTGCCCAGGGATGTCGAGAAATTATTTTGGGGATGGCCCATCGTGGCCGGCTCAATGTTCAGGTCAATGTCCTCGAAAAATCTTACGCAGAAATTTTTTGCGAGTTTGAGAGCAATTACGATCCCGATACCATATTTGGCGCCGGAGATGTCAAATACCACAATGGCTTTCTGGCTGATATTACCACAGTCAACGACCGCTCAGTGCGGGTGTTACTCGTCAACAACCCCAGCCACTTAGAATCGGTAAATCCAGTGGTTGAAGGCTTTGCCCGCGCCCGTCAGGATACGTTTGGGAGAAGCGATGGACACAGGCTGGTGCTACCGCTTCTCATCCACGGTGACGCCGCTTTCGCCGGTCAGGGTGTTGTCGCCGAGACTTTAAACATGTCCCAGTTGGAAGGATACAGCACCGGGGGCACTGTTCATATTATTATCAACAACCAGATTGGCTATACCACGCTGCCTGAGGATGCCCGCTCCACG
>PPDG01000430.1 GCA_002899795.1 Desulfobacteraceae bacterium
ATATTTCCAATATTTACGCCTCCTATGCCTCAAGACTTGCCTCTCGCTTCGCCGCTGGCAACTTCCGTCTCAGCAGGTAGACAAATAGATAAACCAAAGGGGTATCGAGCACTGCGATCCCTACCTTTACCACCCATTGTCCCACGATAAGCGGCACCAGTGGCATGCTGCCATAGAAGGCTATGGTAATGAACACTACGCTATCAAGCAATTGCGAGACTATCGTGGAGGCATTGTTGCGGAGCCACAAAAATCGTGCGTTCGTCACCCGCCTCCAGAAATGAAAGGCCCAAACATCATGATACTGACTGCAGGCATAGGCGACAAGGCTGGCTATCATGATCCGCGCGCTGCTCCCGAGGATAGTTGCGTAGGCCTGCTGGTGCGGCCAGAAAGGCGCGGGCGGCCAGAGAATACTCAGACCGGTGAGCACAAAGACAAGAACCAGGGTGATAAACCCCCCTATAACCACAGTGTGAGCTTGCTCTTTGCCCCAGATTTCACTGATGACGTCCGTGATAAGAAATGTAAAGCAATAGGCGAGCACACCGGCAGGAACCACCAAACGTCCCACGGCAATAATCTTGCTCGCCATTACCGCAGCCAGCACCAAGCTGCCAGAATAAACACAGGCCAGCAACGCTAAATAACTCTCAGCTCGTTGCAGATCAGACGAGATCATCGACGCCGTGCTCCACCACAACATTTAGGCCAATGCCGCCTCTCGGGTTCATTACACTTTCCACCTGCATCCAACGGGGTCCGCATACCTGGACCAGATCGTCCAGAATACTGTTGGCCATGGTCTCGGCGAACATCCCACTCTGCCGAAAACTGAAAAGGTAAAGTTTCAATGATTTGGACTCCAAGCAGTGACGAGCGGGGATATACCTGATTGTTATACGGTAGAAGTCGGGCTGACCGGTAATTGGGCAGAGACTCGTTACTTCCTGGGTGGTAAAAGCCACTTTGTATTGGCGATCTGGATACGGATTGGTAAAAGTCTCCAAGAGCTCAGGGTTCACTTGGTATTCGTACTTGGTCTCACCACTGCCAAGATGCCCGAAATTATCATTCATCGTTCTTTCCCCCTCATTAGCCAGCAGCGGGCAGATGGCAGCCGGCAGCTGTTACGACTTAAGCAAATGATAAAAAGATGTGTAACCACTTGTAAAACTGCCCGCTGCCTGTTGCTTACTAAACGATTGCTCTATGCGGAACAACCGAATTGTAGAACCTTTTTTCTGGATGAGCAAGGATGTTCACATGTTCAACGCGCCTCGCCAGACGAAAGGTGTCCGGGTTCACTCTTGAACACTAGCATAAATGAATAGTTATTCATTTAGAATATACCGTAGTATTTCCCGTAATTCAATCTAGAGCTGAATGTAAATTTTTATATAAATACTTGTAACAAATGATTTTTTAAAAAGAAAACAAAAAAGATTGACAATTATGCTCCCTTTCATATACTATGATTAATGAATGAACATTCATTCAATAAACAAGTGGGATGCTCCTTGTCCCCATAGGAGGCAGTCTCGCAGAGGTAATGAATGATGGTTCGGGTACCAAAAGGCGATGACAAACGCGACCGGATTATGAATGCCGCCATAACTACCTTTGCCCAAAATGGTTATCACCAGGCAACCATGGCTGCTGTCGCACGAGAGGCTGGAGTGGCAGCCGGCACCATCTACCTCTATTTCAAAAGCAAAGATGACCTTCTCATCAGTATCTTCGAGGAGAAGGTTCAAGGGTTTATTGATGGGTTCCACAACCAGTTGGCTCAGGAGAAAAGCGCGGAGATCAAGCTGAGAAAACTGGTTCAGCTCCACCTGTTGGAGATGCAAAATCGTCCCAATCTGGCAGCAGTATTTCAACTGGAGCTCCGCCAGAGCCGTCATTTCATGAGCGCTTACCCGAAAGCGGATCTCAAGGGCTATTTTGACCTCATTGGTGAGATTGTCGAGGAAGGCCAGCAGCAGGGGTTGTTTCGTAAGGATCTTTATTTGAGTGCAATCAAAAGAGCATTTTTCGGGGCAATGGATGAAACGGTCACCTCATGGTTACTGGCAGGCAGGAATTACGACCTTACTC
>PPDG01000433.1 GCA_002899795.1 Desulfobacteraceae bacterium
CTAGCTTAAAAAACGAATCGCGGCTGAAAGCCGCTCCCACAATCCCAATTCTCCGGTACTCCAATACTCCAGTACTCCAGTACTCCAACACTCCAATATTCCGCTTATATGACGTCCGTCCGCATCGGTTAAAGCATTTCTGTATCTATATTTATGTAGATATCTTTCAAATCAGAGTACACGTCCAGAGCCTCAGTGCCGGGTTCGCGGGTACCGTTGCCCGATTGTTTCAATCCCCCAAAGGGCATGTGAGGTTCACTGCCGTAGGTCCCAGCATTTACCATCGCCACGCCAGCTTGAATCTTCTGGGTAAATTCAATAGCTCGATGGATACTGCGAGTATGGATGCAGGCAGTAAGGCCATAGGGGGAGTCGTTGGCTAAGTTCAAGGCTTCGGCAAAATCTTGCACTCGATAGAGGCAGGTAATGGGGCCAAAGATTTCCTTGGTGGAGATTTCATCCTGGGGATCAACGTTTTCAAGTATTGTGGGCGCCATGTAGAAACCGTCTACGTGTGCAGGATCGGTAAGCCTGTGGCCTCCAGTGAGGACGACCGCACCTTTTTCCCGTGCTCGTTCAATAGCTGATAACATATTGGTGAGTTGCACCTCATTAATTACCGGTCCAAAATCATCATCGTCTCCCGGACCAACTTTGAGCTTTTCAGTTCGTTCCACCAACAGGTTGCGGAACTTTTCATAAATTGAATCAAATATGATAATACGGCTACCTGAGGCACAGCGCTGACCAGCATTACTAAAGGCCGAAAGTAATACCCAGTTGGCCGCATTCTCCAAATCGGCGTCATCGCAGACCACCAGAGGATTTTTGCCGCCCAGTTCCAATGAAACTTTGGCCAATCTTCGACCGGCAACTTCAGCAATTTGACGACCAACCTCGGTAGAGCCGGTAAAACTGATGACATCAACCTCGGGACTGGCTACGAGGGGAGCACCGGCCTCCTCACCGTAGCCCTGGATGATATTGAGTACACCTGGCGGCAGCCCCACCTCTTTGGCAATTCTGCCCACAATCCAGGCGGTTGCAGGAGTGTCTTCCGCTGCCTTGAGAACCGCTGCGTTTCCGCATATCAAAGCGGGAAAAACCTTCCAGGCCACATTGGCTATGGGTGTGTTGGCAGCAATGATAAGGCCTGCCACCCCAAGGGGTTGTCGGACCACCATGGCATACTTATTTGGCACAGCGCTGGTGGTGGTTCGACCGTAAAGTCGACGGCCTTCACCTGCCATGAACTCCCCTTGAGCGATGGCGCCACCGGTCTCACCCAGGGCTTGCTTGAAAGACATGCCGGTCTCTAGGGAAACAATGCTGGCTATCTCTTCTTGCTGTTTACGCATTGCCTGGGCTATATCATAAAGCAGGTCGCCACGATATACCGGGGTGGAATCTGCCCAGGCCGGTTGAGCCCTTCGAGCCACCTGAATGGCTTTTTGGACGTCCTCCACCCTTGAGCGTGCCACTCTACCGAGTTCTTTGCCGGAAACCGGAGACAACTTTCCAAAGGTGTCGCCAGTGATTGCTTCACACTCTTCACCGTCAATCCAATTAAGAATGGTTTTAGGAATTACTTCTTGATCCATGCTTGTCCCCATTTCTTCAAATGTTACTACCAGGCGGTAAAGCCACCGTCCACCACAAGCTCGATTCCGGTCACGTAGGATGAGGCCCTGGAGGCTAGGAAGAGGAGAGGCCCACTAAGGTCTTTCGCTGTCGCCATTCTGCCCAGCGGCACCCGAGTGCAAAATTTTCGCTTGAATTCTTCATCCTGGTCGCCAAGCACCCCGCCCGGCGACAGCGCATTGACCCGGACTCCATGAGGAGCCCAATGGGTGGCCAGATACTTGGTGAGGTTAACTACGGCCGCCTTGGAAGCGCCGTAGGCCGGCGGCTTGAGAAAGGGTGGGTCGCTCTGGATGTGATCATAAAATCGTGAATCTGGTGAAACGCTGGCGTATAATGATCCGATATTAATAATGGAGCCCCGACCTGCTTTCACCATCTCGCTACCAAAGACTTGGGTCACCAGGAACAGCCCCAGAGTATTAACTTCAAGGATCTCCCGGTTTTCTGCCAG
>PPDG01000134.1 GCA_002899795.1 Desulfobacteraceae bacterium
AGAAGATTAATGTTTGAGCCCAACTGCTGAGTTCAACTTAGAGGAGGTAAGGCATGGCCACATTATTCGAGGAAACTACAATAAACGGCATGACCCTGCGAAACCGCCTTGTCCGATCCGCCACCTGGGAAGGGATGTGCGAACAGGACGGAAGGCCCACGGAAAAATTGACCAACTGCTATCGCGACTTGGCCCAAGGCGGTATAGGCCTGATCATTTCGGGTTTTGCCTTTGTGCGGCCGGATGGCAAGCAGTTTCCTGGCAAAATGGGCATCCATACCGATGACTTTGCGCGCGCTTATGAAAACTTGACCCGCACAGTCCACGATGCCGGCGGTAAGATCGCGGTCCAGTTGGTCCATGCAGGCGGCCAGACCGATGCAAACAACGCAGGCCGACAGCCCCTGGCCCCCTCGGCCGTGAAGGTAGACCAATTTCCAGAGATGCCGGCCGAAGTCACCAAGGACGAGATCAGTGAAATTATCGCAGCCTTTGCTGAGGGGGCGCGACGGGCCAAGGCCTGGGGCTTCGACGGAGTGCAACTACATGGCGCTCATGGCTATTTGGTCAACCAGTTTCTCTCTCCCCTGACCAACCGCCGTACTGATGATTATGGGGGCAGCATTGAGAACCGTTGCCGGTTTCTGCTCGAGGTGTACCGAAAGGTGCGGGAGACCGTGGGTGCCGATTATCCCCTGTTCATCAAACTGAACGCTGCGGATAACCTGGATGGTGGTCTGGAAGTTGATGATGCAGTTTACGCTGCCAAAAAACTTGCTGAAGCCGGTATTGATGCCATAGAAGTCTCCGCCGGCACCCCAGCTTCCGGCGACGAAAACCCGGCGCGCGAGAAAATCCTCAAACCCGAAAAGGAAGCATACAACCTGCCACTGGCCCGCCGCATCAAAGAGGTGGTCAACTGTCCGGTAATGGTGGTGGGTGGATTCCGCTCCTATGAGATCGCCGAGAAAACAGTCAAGGAAGATGGCATGGATTACATCGACATGGCCAGGCCACTGATCCGGGAACCAGCCTTGGCCGACCGCTGGCTGCAGGGAGACCGCAGCCTTGCAAAGTGTATTTCCTGCAACAGCTGCTTCGTGCCTGGCCTTGAAGAAGGCGGCATTTATTGTGTGATTGAGAAAAAGGAGCGGGAAAAGGCAGCAAGAGATTCATGAAACATCCGGGCTAAACGAATTTGGAGTTACAAAAAAGGACCTTAATGCAGCTCTGTACACAGGCAATCTGCTACCATATATAGGTGCACTACGCATTTAATCCGTAATTAAAGGTTCTGCTATAGATGTGAAGTCCTGGATGTCTCCGAAAACTTGCCATACCCATATCATATCGTAACATTTGCAGAATTAAACATCTTGGCAAGATATGTTTAGTCACTACCTAGAGAGTTTTATCCCAGCATTTTGTGCCAGGGCCCCAGAAGCCGTAAGTGTGAATTAAGGGATGTAATATAGACTTTCGCTGTGATTGAGGTGGGTTTATATTTCTCACCATTAGAAGCACTTATGCTATTCCTTTTGAGTTATCCGATTCAAATCTAAGTGGTGGTTTTCTAAGTTCCCCAGTCTCCCCAAACTGCCCGCCACCGTTGTGCCTTCTTGATACAGGAAACCTAGTCCGTGGGCATTTTTCTTGCGCCATTTGCACCTGTCCCTTCGTTTTTGGCGCTATATTTGCACGAATAAGGTCCAGGTCATCTTGGAAAAATCTGGTGGAATTGCGAAGAGCAAGGCCTCTCAGAGTCGACCAAATAAGAAGATATGTCCACGTGCGGAGTGCTATCAAAATGCTGAATTTTCCTAATCTCCTAATATTGCCCAACAAGGTCTACTCCCTTACTATTGAAGTATCTGACAGTATGCGCGCGTCTGAACGTTTCCTTATCGACCACGCTGTGAACGGCGTCAATTTCATAGACCCTTATGACAAGTGGACAACCTCCCTTGGTGTTAGTGGGGAATTTCTCGAAGACTATGCATTCTATAAGCTGGGAGTTCCCCTAGAATGGCTCCTCGTTAGGTTCTTGCGCCATCATGTTTTAGCCGACACACTTGACCTTCTCTCCGGTGA
>PPDG01000014.1 GCA_002899795.1 Desulfobacteraceae bacterium
AACTGAATCAGGCAGGGTCTCACCAGTTCTCAGATAGCGGTCTCCGCCAATGTCATAGGAAACCAGTTAGTAGGAGAAGCCATTACGTTCAGCAACGGCTGCAAGGGCCTTGAGGCCTTCAGCTACCACCTCAGGACCAGTGCCATCGCCCGGAATCACGCCAATCCGATAAGTATTAGACATCCACCACTCCTTAATCCCTCAATCTCTTCATTACATAGGGAATCAGACCGCCTCCGGCCACTAACTCTTGCATGAAGGGCGGCACTGGCTGTGCCTTGTAGGTAAGGTTTCGGCTTTTGTTGACAATAATTCCAGTTGCCAGATCTATTTCTAGCTGCTCGCCCGTGACAACATCGGCCGCCGCCTCCTCTGACTCCAAGATGGGCAGACCCATATTAAAAGCGTTACGGTAGAAAATACGAGCGAAGCTTGCGGCAATTATGCAGCTTACCCCGGCCGCTTTAAGAGCAATGGGGGCGTGTTCTCGAGAGGAGCCGCAACCAAAATTTTTATCAGCGACGATGACATCACCTGGCGAGACCTTCTGAGCAAATTCGGGATCAGCGTCCTCCATGCAATGCTGGGCAAGCTCCTTCGGATCTGAGGTATTCAGGTAGCGAGCTGGAATAATGGCATCAGTGTCAATATCAGCCCCAAATTTCCACGCCTTGCCTGCAAGTTTCATGTTTTGCTCCTGAAACGTAGTAGCCTAAGTAGACTGAGCAGTAAACAGTAAACGGAATAATCTGAGGTACTCTTTTGGTGCCTAGTGTCTAGTTCTTAGTGCGTAGTAGAAATCCGCTACATACAAAGTGCCACGCGGGCTAACCTTGAGTTCAAAAGAGAAAAATGGCTCCTAATCTAAATCCTCCGGGCTGGCGATGCGGCCCAGCACGGCCGAGGCCGCAGCCACGGCAGGCGAGGCCAGATAGACTTCGCTTTCCGGATGACCCATTCGCCCCACGAAATTCCTGTTGGTAGTGGCCACGGCCCGCTCCCCAGCAGCGAGAATTCCCATGTAACCACCCAGACAAGGACCACAGGTTGGGGTGCTTATGGCAGCCTCGGCCTCAAGGAAAATTGTGAACAGACCTTCATCCATGGCCTGTCGGTAAATGGCCTGGGTGGCAGGAATGATGAGGCAGCGCACCCTGGGTGCCACCTTGCGGCTTTTCAGCAGCTGAGCAGCCAATCTCAAATCCTCAATGCGGCCATTGGTACAGGAGCCGATCACTACCTGATCAATGGGAATCTCATCCAAGGATGAAACCGGTTGGCTGTTTGCTGGGGAAGGTGGCAGGGCCACTTGTGGTTCGATCTCACTAACATTGTAAGTGATGACCTGCTCATACTGGGCATCAGGGTCGCTTTGGTAAAACTGGTAGGACCGCTGGGCCCTTTCCTCCACAAAAGTCCGGGTACACTCGTCAGGTGCGATTATGCCGTTTTTTGCTCCTGCTTCAATGGCCATGTTGGCCATGGTCAGCCGTTGATCCATGGAGAGTTGATCAATGACAGGGCCGGTGAACTCCATGGCCCGATAACGGGCACCATCAACGCCAATCTGGCCAATGGTATAAAGAATCAGATCCTTACCCGTAACCCAGGGACGAAGATTCCCCTGGAAGATAAACTTGATGGAGGCCGGCACGCGGAACCAGGTCCGGCCCGTTATCATAACCGCAGCAAGATCCGTACTGCCAACGCCGGTGGCAAAGGCTCCGAGTCCCCCGTAGGTACAAGTGTGGCTGTCGGCCCCCACCACCACATCTCCGGGGAGGACCAATCCCTGTTCAGGTAGGAGCGCGTGTTCGATGCCCATGCGACCCACCTCATAATAATGGGGTAATTCATGCTCGACGGCAAACTCCCGCAAAAGCTGACACTGGGCGGCAGATTCAATGTCCTTGTTGGGTACGAAATGGTCGGGGACAAGGGCAATCCTCGACACGTCATAAAGCTTTTCGGCACCCGCCTGGCGGAACCGCTCAATGGCAATGGGCGCAGTAATATCGTTGGCGAGGGAGAAGTCAACACTGACTTCAATGAGTTCTCCCGGTTCTACTCTGTCCAAGCCGGCGTGGGCCGCAAGAATTTTCTCGGTAATCGTCATTCCCATGGTAGCTACCTTTGTCACTGGTCATTTGCCATTAATCACAGAGGTGTCAGCTGTAACTGGCGACACTAACAAGCAGTTAACCGTACTGTAAAGAAAAATTTCCCCTTCCTGGATAATTACCTGGGAGGGGAATGGAGTAAATTCTATAAGCCTTGACTGACGAAGTGGTAATAGTCTGTTACAAGACTTCGGACACTCAAGTTCGCTGTCGTCACTTGCCTTGAGTGGTGGGAGGCAGCCTCTATCCTGTTCCGTTTTTGCTCTTTACCATCTCCTGGCTATCCGTTTGTTGCTCAACGGGTTGCCTGCGGCTTTGGAGTAGGTCGTGAGCGTAACCCAAGGGACCTGAACTCACATAGACAAAGCCCAGGGTGAAGAGCATGATGGAAGGATGGGCGACGACTACCGACAAAAGCAGGATTATCAAGAACAGCGTCCGGAACGGCATCCGCTGAAATCCATCAAACTCTTTGAAGCTATTGTAAGGGATGTTGCTTACCATGAGAAAACCCAACACGTAGGTCGTGGCCAACAACAGGAAATGCTTTGTGGGACCACTGCCTCCCATCCGGTAAAAAAACATCACGGTTGTGGCTACCATTAAGGCGGCTCCGGGGATGGGAAGTCCCACGAAATGCTTCTTGGGAGTCGCATCAGCCTGGGTATTGAAACGAGCCAGCCGCAGGGCGCCACAGGCAACAAAGAGGAAAGCCGCTCCCCATCCCAGGCGGCCGAATGGTTTAAGCGCCCACATATACACAAGTAGCGCAGGTGCTACACCGAAAGCCACCAGATCCGCCAGAGAATCATACTCCACGCCAAAGTGGCTGCTGGAGCCAGTGAGACGCGCCACCTTGCCATCGAGAATATCGAAGAGAATGGCAAAAAGAATCGCAATCGCTGCCGTCCTGAAGTCGTGATTGATGGTGGCAATAACGCTATAAAAGCCGCAAAACAGGTTGCCGGTGGTAAGTAGGTTGGGAAGGAGGTAGATACCTCGTTTCTTCTGTCGTGGCTTTTTCGTTCTCCGTTTCACTTGTCTTTTAGGTGGTGACATAAAATACTCTCTCCCGCTTTAACACGTTGCCCCTTGTTTATTGCCAACTTGCTGTCAGTGGGAACGAAGATGTCCAGCCGGGAGCCGAAACGAATCATACCAAAACGGTCGCCCCGCTGAACCCGCTCACCCGGCTTCACCCAGCAGTCGATTCGCCGAGCGACCAAGCCGGCAATTTGGATGAAAACTATTTTTTCTCCACCAGAGATTCTCAAAATCACTGCATTGTGTTCGTTGTCTCTGGAGGCCTTATCTACATGGGCAGCAAAAAATGTGCCTTTTTCGTAATGAACGCTTTCCACCTCTCCAGAAAAAGGTATACGGTTCACGTGGACATTGAAGATTGACATAAAGATGCTGATCTTCAGGGTCTCTTTGTTTAAAAACCTATCTTCAAATACTTTCCCGGCGAAAATGATTCGTCCGTCAGCCGGGGCCAGCACCGCCTGTGGGTCCTGCGGTATGGTCCTCTCAGGGTCTCGGAAGAAGTTTATCACCAAAAGCGTTACGATTAAAGTCAGTACAGTCAAAATTGTCCAGCCCAAGAGACCGAACAGAAGTAACAGCACCGCAAGGCCAATAATGTATGGAGAGCCTTGCTTGGCAATGGGCAATCGTCTCATCGCACCAGCATCGAAAATCTGGAAGTATCCATCAGTACACTAGTACACGGGCTAAGACTTCTTCAACCAGGGCATCATGGCACGAAGTTTGGCACCCACCTCCTCAATGGGATGTTCCTTTTCGTGCCGGCGAATGGCGTTGAACACTGGCCGGCCGGCCTTGTTTTCCAGGATCCACTCACGTGCAAATTCGCCACTCTGAACTTCGGCGAGAATCTCCTGCATGGTCTCCCGGGTCTCTTCCGTAATAATGCGCGTGCCCCGGGTATAATCACCAAACTCGGCAGTATCACTCACCGAGTAGCGCATGAAGGATATGCCTCCCTGGTAAAAAAGGTCAACTATAAGCTTCAGTTCGTGCAGGCACTCAAAGTAGGCGATCTCCGGCTGGTAACCGGCCTCCACCAGGGTATCAAAACTTGCCTTGACCAACTCTGTCACTCCACCACAAAGAACCACCTGCTCCCCGAAAAGGTCGGTCTCAGTTTCTTCTTCGAAAGTGGTTTCAATCACCCCGGCTCTGGTGGCACCCAGTCCTTTAGCGTATGCGAGAGCCGTTTCCAGGGCATTGCCGGTGGCATCCTGGTGAATGGCAACCAATGATGGCACCCCCGCTCCCTTTTCGTATTCGCTGCGCACCAAATGGCCCGGACCTTTGGGAGCAATCATGACCACATCCAGGTGTGCCGCAGGTTGGATCTGACCGAAGTGGATATTAAAGCCGTGTGAAAAGACCAGGGTTTTGCCCTCGGTCATGTGGGGGGCAACTTCTTCTCTGTACAACATTGCCTGGACGTCGTCCTGAGCAAGGATCTGGACGACGTCGGCAAGGCTCGAAGCCTCACCGGCTGTCATGGGTTCGAAGCCATGCTCCTTCGCCAGGTCATAATTGGGAGTGTCCTTCAGTTCGGCGATGATGACATCCAAGCCACTATCTCTCAAGTTTTGTGCCTGGGCGTGGCCCTGACTGCCGTAGCCAATGATTGCCACTTTTTTCCCTTTCAGCACGCCCAGATCAGCATCAGAATCATAGTAGATTTTCACTGTGTCCTCCTGTAGCTCCAGTAAAGAACCGGAAACCGCTAGGTCCAGATAACCGGAGAGCCAAGCCCATTCCTCGGTGGTTTCGGGCAAAGATGTGTATGCTTTTCAAATGGTTCCCGATTTTTGATAAGGCGAGGTATATCCGTGTCCCGCCCCTACCTTTTTGTGCTGTTCTTTCTACTGCGGGCAATGGCGACTTTGCCGGTGCGGACCACCTCAACAATACCCAGCTGACTCAGCAGGTCGAGAATAGCTTGGATTTTGCCCTCGTCACCGGTCACTTCAACGGTGAAGAAATTCTGACTGACATCCACCACCTTGCCCCTGAAAATATCCACAATGCGGAGTGCTTCAGCCCGGGTACTGGCCTCGGCCTTCACCTTGATCAGGGCCATTTCCCGGTCCACAAATCTCACTTCGCGAAAATCGATCACCTTGATAACATTTACCAGCTTGTTGAGCTGCTTGACAATCTGCTCCATGATCATTTCGTCGCCGGTGGTCACCAGGGTGATATGGGAAACTCCCTGTTCAAGAGTTTCGGCCACGGTCAGGCTCTCAATATTGAAGCCCCTACCGCTGAATAATCCAGCCACCCGGGAAAGGACACCGGGCTGATTTTCCACCAGGACACCGAGGGTATGCCTCACGACATTTCTCCTTTTACGCCAATGTAAAAGAACACTCGCCTCCTCAGGATGCTCCCGAGGCTTGACCACATACTATAGGTCCGTTGTTCCGCCTAAGGCGGATCAGTTGTCCGTTGCTGAGGGATCGGTGCGGTGTCACAGCTTGTACCGGCAACGGACCAAGGACAACTGACGACTGACGGGTTCCTACGCCAGAAGCATTTCCGTCATCGCTGCTCCAGCAGGCACCATGGGATAGACACATTCTTCCGGATTGACCACAAAATCCATGATTACCGGCTTGGGCGAAGCGAACCCTTCTCGGATAACCGCTTCCACCTCATCGGGCTTGTGGGCCCGTAGCCCCAAGGCACCGTAGGCCTCAGCAAGTTTAACGAAATCTGGCGCAATTTTGAGGCAGGTAGAGCAATAGTTTTTCTCGTAGAAGAGTTGCTGCCACTGCCGGACCATCCCCAGATATTGGTTATTCAGAATTGCCACCTTCACTGGTAAGTTGTTCTCCACGGCAGTGATCATCTCCTGGATGCACATCTGGATGCTGCCATCTCCGGCAACATCAATGACCAATCGGTCAGGAAAGGCGGCTTGAGCGCCGATGGCTGCCGGAAGGCCGTACCCCATAGTGCCCAGTCCGCCCGAAGTGAGCAAAGTGCGGGGCTCGAGGAAGTGGTAGTACTGGGCAGCCCACATCTGGTTTTGACCGACCTCGGTGGCAATGATGGCCTTACCCTCAGAAAGTTCGTAAAGCTTTTCGACCACATACTGAGGTTTACTCAAATCGACCTTTAGTTCATACGCTAAAGGATAGGTTTCCTTCCATTTCTGGATCTGATCCAGCCAGGGCTTCCTGACCTTCTCCAGGTCGTCTATTGGACTTTCTTTGACCAGTTGGAGGAGCTTCTTGAGCGCATCCTTGCAATCTCCAACAATGGGTATGTCTACCTTAACGTTCTTGCTTATTGAGGTCGGATCTATGTCAATGTGGATAATCTTGGCCGATGGGGCGAACTCATCGAGCTTGCCGGTTACCCGATCGTCGAAACGGGCACCGATGGCAATGAGTAAATCAGTACTTCCCATCGCCATGTTGGCCCGGAAGGTGCCGTGCATTCCCAACATCCCGAGCCACAACTCGTGCGGGGCAGGAAATCCCCCCAACCCCATGAGGGTTGTGGTCACCGGACACCTGAGACTCTCTCCCAATTGCTTGAGTTCTTTAGCAGCATTGGAACTAATCACCCCACCACCGGCATATATCACCGGCTTTTTGGCCTTACCAATGGCTGCATATGCCCTTTTGATCTGACCCATGTGGGCCTCGGTCGTTGGTTTGTAACCCTGCAGGGCAATCTTCTTGGGAGACTTGTACTCGGCCTTGGCATTGATGACATCCTTGGGCAGGTCCACCAAGATGGGACCAGGTCGCCCGGAACGCGCCAGATAGAAGGCCTCACGGATGATCCTGGCGAGATCATGCACGTCCTTCACTAAATAGTTGTGTTTGGTGCATGGACGGGTGATGCCAACGATGTCTGCCTCCTGAAAGGCGTCGTTACCGATGAGCGCAGTTGGCACCTGGCCGGTGAACACCACTATGGGGATGGAATCCATGTAGGCCGTGGCAATGCCGGTAACCGTATTGGTGGCCCCGGGGCCGGAGGTTACCAGGCACACGCCCACGCGACCAGTGGCACGGGCATAGCCATCAGCCATGTGGGCTGCTCCCTGCTCGTGGCGAACGAGGATGTGGCGTATGTCGTGCTTCGGCATCTCATCGTAGAGATCGAGGAGCACACCACCAGGTAAACCAAAGATGACTTCCACCCCTTCCGCTTTTAAGGACTCGAAAAATATCTGGGCTCCTGTTAATTTCATGACTCACCTCTATCTATGTTTGACCAAAATGGCCTCGATTTTGTCTCGGCCCGCCAGTTTCAGTTTTTGGATGCGTTTTTTCTCCATTTCCTCTTCAGTAGTCAGATACGGGCGCTGACTGAATTTTTCCAGTTGCTCCTCATAGCTCTGATGTTCTTCAATGTACTGGCGCAACTCTTCGCTGCGAGGAAGGAGACGGGCGACCAGTTCCTCATCCCATTTTTCCATACCCTATCCCCCTTGAAGCACCCAGACCAGGAAAAGTTGGATGCGAATGATGTTAGTAAAATGAAGGGATAAATTAATATCTATATGCAATCTGGACTATTTTGTCAATATACATATGACGATTGCGGATTCTTACTCGGATATCCTGTTGAGTTCTGCCTCGGATGGACGGACATATAGCGGAGTGCAACTTGAGATGTCTTCGTGTATTCCTCTGCTGAGCTTTTGCCAGGCCAGCCAGGCTACGGAGCTTGCATGGACGACATTAAGATGGGGTGGTACCAGATGCAAGCGCTTACCGAGTTTGCCTGTCAAGTAGTCTCCATAGCGCAGGAGCGCGTCTCCAACCAGGAGGGTTTTCTCTGAGATGAGGTCTACCAGCTTTTCAGGCTTGATCGCCATGTAAGGGGTAAGCCTCGCCGGCACCTGCTCATCGTCCATGCGGTAAAGGGCTGTATAAATCTCACCTTTGCGTGCATCCAAAACCGGGTAGATTGGGTAAGGGGAGAGGGGAACATTAGCTGCCAGTGCATCTAAAGTGGGAACACCGGCCAAAGGTTTACCTGTTGCCCATGCCAGCCCTTTGACAACGCTCAGCCCGATTCGCAAACCGGTAAAACTTCCAGGACCAAGACTCACCGCCAGTCCATCGAGGTCGTCCAAGGTCCAGTCGGCATCCGTCAGAATCCGGTCAATGCCCGGCAACAAGCGCTGATTGTGGGTTGCACTGATGTTGAGGATATGCTGAGCCCTGAGCAAAGCTCCCTCTACTATAGCAATACTCCCGACTGGCGTAGACGTATCAATGGCGAGGATTTTCATTGTGGTCGCATAGCGCTAAGCGCATAGCCTTTGGTAAGCGGTGAGCCCTTCGACAGGCTCAGGACGCTTCGCGCGGTAAGCTGTAAACAGTAAATCGTAGAAATCGTAAAAGGCGTAAAAGTCGTAGAAATCATTCAAGTCGTCAAGGCAGCTAATAGCGACAGATCTCCCGAATAACAAATAACTAATAACGGATAACGACACTGCCTGCTGCTCGCTGTCAGCCTGTCCTGAGCCTGTCGAAGGGCTGCCACCTTCCTTTAGGGCATCCCCCTCCCCGGATCAAACAGGCGATAGATGTCGTTGTAGAAAACAAATACCATTAGAGCAATGAGTAGGAAGAGACCGACATGCTGGGCTACTTCACGCTTTCTAATACTGAGCGGCTTGCCCATGATCGCCTCAATGGAGAAGAAGAGCAGGTGACCACCGTCAAGTATGGGAATGGGGAGGAGATTAAGTATCCCCAAGTTAATGCTGAGGAGTGCGAGGAAATAAAGGAAGGCGAGCGGCCCAGCCTTGGCCACCTCGCCGGACATCTGAGCTATGCCAATAGGTCCAGCCAGAGTCTTAGGAGAAATCGCACCGACAATGAGTTTGCCCAGGACAACGAAGGTAAGCTTTATCATGCCGTACGTGTGGGTAACCGCATGATACACAGCCTGGAATGGGTTGACTTTCTCCACAATGATATTGTTGGAGGCCACTATGCCGATGAGGGGGCGGCTAATCTTCTCACCCAGTATGTTTTTGGTTTCCCTAATTTCTGGAGTAAGCTGCACCGTAAATACCTCATCTCCCCGTTGCAGCTTAAGCTGGATCTTCTTGCTACCACTTTCCTGGATTAACTGAGAGAGGTCACTCCATACCTTAACTGGGACCTCGTCAACAGCCAGGACCTTATCGTTACTTTTCAAGCCGGCTGCAGCTGCGGGCGAATCAGGGGTCACTGAGCCGATGTCCGTGGAGGTTTCGGTTAGTCCAAAAAAGGCAAAGATAAATGCATAGAGCAACACTGCCAACAGTAAGTTGGAGCTCGGGCCAGCTCCAACAATACTCATGCGCCGCCGCAAGGGTTGATGGGAAAAAGAGACAGGATGCAACTCCTCTGGTATTTCCTCATCGCTGGACTCGCCCAGCATCTTTACATACCCACCGAGGGGAAACGCCGAGATGCGGTAGTCGGTATCTCCTACCTCTTTGCCCAGCAGCCGCGGACCAAAGCCCAAGGAAAAACGCTCAACTTTGACCCCGAATAGTTTGGCGGCCACAAAATGACCGAACTCATGAATAAAGATGAGTATTCCCAGTGAAACTACAAATGATATGATCGTGCGAGAAAATTCCCAAAGCGCTTCCAAGATTTATTCGCTCCTCTATTCAACTAGTTTTGCTTATTAATATTAATATAAGAGTAAAAATTTTTTTTGCATTATAACGTGGCCAAAATCTATTTCCAACCAAATGGACGAGTTATCCCTCTGCACTTTTTGGGCCAATGCCCCTTGCATCCCCCAGCCGCAATCTATTCCCTGTCTCCTGCCATTTACTCTCTGAACGGTCCTCCATTCTCTGTGGGAGCAGCTTTCTAGCCGCGATCTTATACCTCTTACAACAGATGACAGCGAAGCGTAGTGACCTAATGACGGCGCAGCCATATGAGGCGAAAGCAAATCAGCAATGCCAGGTGTTAGCGGAGGTTGGGAATTTCCTCCTCAGTTCGTCTTCGCGCCCAGGCGTCGGCTTCCAAGATGGCCTCGAGCTCTGCGGCAGGGTCCAGGGCATGCTCTTCCATGGCCTGGTTCACCAATCTGGGAATTCCGCTAAACGGGATGCGGTTATCCAGAAAAGCCTGGACTGCAACCTCATTTGCAGCATTGAGAACGGCTGGCATAGTGCCACCCGCCTTACAGGCAGCAAAGGCCAGTTTCAGGCAGGGGAACCGATTGAGGTCTGGTTCCTGAAAGGTGAGGGTTTGCACGGTGAAAAAGTCCAAGCGAGGCAGGCCCAGCTCCAGACGTTCCGGATAGGCTAGGGCATAGGCAATAGGAATACGCATGTCCGGTATACCCATCTGGGCAATGACGGAGCCGTCAATGTATTCCACCATGGAGTGGACTATACTCTGAGGATGGACATGTACATCTATTTTTTCCACTGGTACGTCAAACAGCCACTTGGCCTCAATAACCTCCAGGCCTTTATTCATGAGCGTGGCTGAATCAATGCTGATCTTGGGACCCATGGCCCAGTTGGGGTGGGCCAAGGCCTGGGTTGGGGTTACGGATTCGAGTTGCTCTTTGGGCATGTTCAGGAAGGGACCGCCCGAGGCAGTAAGCAAAATACGCTTGAGATCTTCTCGGCGGTGTCCTTCCATGGCTTGGAAGATGGCGTTGTGCTCGCTGTCCACCGGTAGCAGTTCAACCTGAGACCGGCGGACCTCCCCCATTACGAGGGCGCCAGCCATTACCAGGGTTTCCTTGTTGGCTAATGCCACGTCCTTTCCGGCCCGAATGGCACTGAGAGTGGGGATGAGACCTGCGGCGCCAACCATGGAAGAGAGTATCATCTCTGCCTCAGCACAGCTGGCCACCTGCTGGTAGCCTTGCGAGCCGGCAACCACTTCCACCTCGATGCCCGGTTGCAGGCGGCTGGTTAGATCTTTGGCCAACTGGAGGTCAAAAACGGCCGCTAGCCTGGGCCGAAAGCGGTGAATTTGTTCAGCTAACAGATCGATGTTTCTCCCTGCTGCCAGGGCGACAACCTGGAGGCGGTCTGGAAATTGCTCGACTACTTGCAGGGCACTGCGCCCTATGGAGCCTGTGGAGCCGAGAATAGCAATTCTTTTCAAAGCAAAATACCCATTTCACAAATAAAGATTGAGGAATTAGGGAATTGAGTGATTAAGGAATTGCTGATCTGAGCTGCTGCAGTGATGACTGTCTTGCCTCGTCAAATCCCTAAATCCCTGAATTCCCGAATCCCTCAATTGGCTCACGTGAAAAAGACAACGGCATAATACATCACAGGAAAAGCGAAAATCAGACTGTCGAGTCGATCCAATAGTCCTCCGTGTCCCGGAAGTATGCCCCCGGCGTCTTTAACCTGACTGACCCTCTTCAGCATTGACTCCATCAGATCACCCGCCTGACCCACCAATGCCAAGACAAAGCCTAAGGCCAAAAGGAAGCCAACGGTGGCCACATCTAGAGGCAACAAGGTGCCGACCAATACCGATATGGCCACAGAACTCAAGAGGCCGCCAATGGCCCCTTCAACCGTCTTACCTGGACTGACAGCAGGCCAGAGCTTGTGTCGCCCCAAGCGGTGGCCTACGTAATAGGCGCCGGTATCGCAGATAAAGACGACAAAGAAAAGCAATAAGATCCAGTACCGTCCGGATGGCACTCGAAAAAGGAGGAGAACGTGGCTTATCAAAAAGGGGATGTAGAGCTGGGAAAAGACCATTGCTCCCAGGGAGGGTAGAACCTGTTCCTGTTTGGCATAAACAAAGAGGTGTACTGCCAAAGCAACAAAGACTACAGCAACGGTGGCCACGGTCAGGCCGAAGAGGCCTTTCCAGTAGGTTGCCAGCGGCAACAGCAGCCCCATGCTCCAGGTTAAAATCCGCAGCCAAGCTTTGGTTCCAGCCAGCAGCAAGCGGGACAACTCCAGCAGTCCGCCGGCGGTAACTAGGAGTACGAGGGCCAGCAAAAGCCAACCAGGTCCTATGGCAATAATCATCCCCAGTATGGGCAGGCCCACTGCTGCGGTCAGCAAGCGATGCAAGTGGTGTTTGTCAATGGTTTTGTTTCCCATGCCTTCTCCACGCTCTTGCGACGGCAATTCGTTTAGGAAAAGGATTGCCTCTCAACATATAGAACAGTCAACATAGTATGAAACTTCTCTGGCATCAAGTCAGTTTTGATAACTGGGTAAAAAATTGGCAGCTAAAGTATAAGGTTTTACCTCCAGCATTTTGCAAGCCGAGTTTAAATTAAGGGATGTAATATAAACTTTCGGAGTGATTGGGTGGGAGTTTATATAATTCATCAAATGTTAAACGACTATATTAGCCATCACTGGTCAATAATCTCAAGAACCA